>JBGTDH010000365.1:0-4484 GCA_041748435.1 Pirellulales bacterium | reverse complement strand
TCCAAGTGCCGGCCAACCAGGCGGTTGCTATTGAGAGATTCCTCCAGCCGGGCGATTTCCGAGTTGAAGTCCTCTCGCGTGTCAGTGCCGACGAGAACAGGCCCACTTTGGCGGCGAGGTGGGCCCAGATTCCGGCGGCGGTGAATGCCGCCAGTGGGCCTGATGCGGGAGGCGGGAGGGAGGCCAGGGAGTTAGGCTGAAGACGGTGAATCAAAGCGCCTCGTGACGGAGTTTGCCCTCCGCCACGAGACTTGACCGTCGGGGATCTTAGCTCCCTTGGGCCCATCCCAGGTTCCATCAAAGTGTGCCGACGCACAAGAGTCGTGGCCGCGGAATTACTCGCCGCGGCGGCGGGTGTGCCTGCTCAAGGGTTGCGAGCGGCCATTTGTGCCGCCGCATCCGCAGTCGCGATATTGTGGCGCAGATTGCCGCGCGGCAGCTCGGCGTTGGCGCAACTGGCGGGCCAGCCGGATATATCGGGCCGGTGAACACGGGCAGGCCCGGCGGCGCGAACAGTCGCAGCGCTATCGGCAACGGGTGCGCATGAAGCAGCCTGAGCCCGCTATTGAGCCTGGCGAGGGCCAGCGCCCAGCGCCCGTTTCGAAAGAATCTTGTTGCACCCGGCCCGGCTGCTACGAGTTGTTCCGGCCCAGTTGCCGCTCTCCGCTGCAGAAGTGTTGCGGGAGCCGATGTCGCTTGGCTTTACGACGTGTTCGACAGCGCGAGATGCGCTGGCGCCGACGGCTGTGGCCGGCTGCCGATCAGCCGCCTTCGACGCGCGGCAGCCCTTTCGGCTAAGCGCCGCATATTGCCAAGGGAGTAGTCGCATTCTTACTGTTCTCCCTGCGTGACCATAGTTCCCGTTCTTCGACTGCTGATGCTGAACATGAATGCTGGGCTCGATTCGTGGCCGGTCGGTGAGGTCCGCGCCTTGCGATGGGAGGAGATCGGTGAGCGTTATCGGCGCTATCGATTGACCAGCCCGGAAGCTGAAGAAGAAATGGTCCGTTCCTTGAGTCGCTGGGGCCAACTAGCGCCGATCACGGTCTGGGTGCGGGAAGACCTGGCCGAGGTGCTGGATGGCTTCAAGCGGTTGGCAGCCGCCCGGCGGACTGCGGAGTTCAAGAGCCTGGCTGCGCGGCGATTGGACGTCGACGAGCGCGGCGCTAAGGCCGCCATCTATGGACTGAACCAGATCGGCCGGCACTTGCAGGAGTTGGAAGAGGCGTGGATCGTGTTCGCCCTGGTGCGTGAAGACGGTCTGAGCCAGGTGGAAGCGGCGAGCCTGTTAGGCCGGCATAAAAGCTGGGTGCATCGGCGGCTGGCGCTGTTGGAGCGACTCTGCGAACCGGCCAAGGAAGATCTGCGGTTGGGACTGCTGAACGTGACCGCTGCCCGGCAGTGCGTGCGGTTGCCCACGGGCAACCAACTGGAAGCATTGGAAGCTTATCGCCGAGAACGGCTCAACGCGCGGGAACTGACCGGCACGGTCGATCTGTTGTTGGCAGCGGCCAGTCGGGAGCAGGAGGCCTACATTCTGGCTGATCCGCGCCGCGCGTTGCGGCAAGCGCAGGGCTACACACTGCCGAGTTGGGATCCCCGCTTGAGCGCAGCGGCCAATCGGATCAGCAAGCAACTGGGAGGGTTGTTGGACGGTCTGAGCCGGATGGAGAACTGGCTGCGGCATCGTGGTCGGGCGGAGCTGACGGCCTGCGACCGCAGTGTGCTGCGGCCGGCGTTTGAGAAGCTGGGCAGCCAGTGCCGGCTGGTGGCGGAACTGGCCGAGGATCTGCGGAGCGCGCTGGGAGATTGAAGTGACGAAGCTCTCACGGCCTCGGGCTCAGAAAAGGCCCGGCAGGTGAAGGCGCTTCAAGCGGTCAGGGCGGTCGAAGCAACCAAGCGATCGCGCGCTGACGGCGAGGAGAAGGCCCCTGCCGGGTCTTCATTACCATCGAAGAGGTGCAGGTGACGGCCGAGGAACTTCGTAATCGGATCGTCGAACGCTGGCAGGCTCAGGCCTCCACGCGGACGATCGCCCGCGAGTTGGCGATTTCGCGAAGCACCGTCCGGCGCGTGTTGGCCGCATTTGAAGCTCAACGCAGCGGCGATCCGCAGCCGGCCCGTGCGAAACGGCCCAGCAAGCTGGATGCCTGGGAGCCGATGATCCGGGATCTGCTCGCGCGGTATCCCAACATGACCGCGGCGCGAATCTATGAAGAGCTGCGCGCTCAAGGGTTCACCGGCCACTCGACGATCGTCCGCGAGCTGGTCAGTGAACTCCGCCCCCGCTTGCTCCAACCGGTGGTTCGCTTCGAAACGGGACCTGGCGTGCAGTCACAAATGGATTACTCGACGTACACGCTCGACTTCACGGTCAGCGGTCGTCGCCGGGTGCATCTCTTCGGTTACGTGCTGGGATATTCCCGGCGGCAGTACCTGCGTTTCGTCGAGAGCCAAGACTTTGAAACGACCCTTCGGGAACACATCCGCGCCTTTGAGCATCTGGGAGGCGTGGCGACAACCTGCTTGTACGACAACATGAAAGTCGTGGTCAGCGGCTTCGACGGCCACGAGCCGATCTACAACCCGCGGTTCCTGGCCTTCGCCACTCACTATGGCTTCAAGCCGTGGGCCTGCCGGCCGCGGCGGCCGAGAACAAAGGGCAAGGTCGAAAGACCATTCAGCTATGTCGAGAGTTCGTTATTTAACGGCCGTACGTTTCAATCGCTGGAGCATCTGAATGAAGTCACCCGCTGGTGGCTGGAGCACGTCAGCGATACGCACTTGCACCGTACGACGAACGAGCGGCCCATCGACCGTCATGCACGCGAGGCGCCGTACCTGATTCCCTTGCCGGCGCAGACCTTCGATCCGTCGCCGGTGGTCTATCGCATCGTGGATGCCGAGCGGCTGATCCCCTGGCGCGGCAACCGCTACAGCGTCCCTTGGCGGTACATCGGTCAGACGCTGCCGGTGCGCATCACCGAGAGCGAGCTGGTGATCTACAGCCCTCAAGTGGAACCGGTGGCCCGACATCCGCTGCATGCCGCGGGAGTAAGCGGTGAAAAGAGCATCCTGCCCGAACATCAGCCTCGCCGTGATACAGAGCGACTGGAGATGCTTCGTGAGCGCTATGCCAGTCTGCACGACAGCGCGGTTCGGTTCCTAGATGGCATGTTGGCTTCGCGGCGCAATGCCAAGGACGAAGCGCAGAAGGTGTTGGCCTTGCTGGGAACCTACACCACAGCTGACGTGCTCAAGGCGCTAGAGCGGGCCACGCGCTACCGCGCATTCTCGCTGTCGGCGGTCGAGCGCATTCTGGCGGTGACCGCTCGGCCCAAGAGCTTGCTTCAGATTCTGGCCGACGAAGCTCGCGAGCGTCTGGCTGACCTGCATCCGCATCCGGCCGTGCCGCCTCGTCCCACGTCCGACTACCAGTCCCTGCTCGAGGAACCCGCCGATGGCGAAGATCAAACCGATCCAGACCAAGTCCGCCAAGACAAGCCCAACCGCGAAACCGGCTGAAGCGCTGCGCCGCCGGGTGCTGGCCGACTTCGCTACCCTGCGCGTGCCGCTCGACGAACACAACTTCGACGAACATCTGTCGCGTGCAGAGCAGGAAGGGCTGACGCCACTGGCCTTCTTGGCGCGACTGGTCGGCGAGCAAGCAGACCGGCGGCGCGAACGGGCCATTGAGCGGCGGATTCACGACGCCCGCTTCCCCGACGTCTGCACGTTGGCCGAATTCGACTGGCAGTTCAACGCCCAGACGATCGACCGCGGTCAGATCGAACAGTTGGCGGCCTGTGACTTCCTGCGCCGCAAAGACAACCTCGTCCTGGTTGGGCAGAGTGGGTTGGGGAAAAGCAGAATTATTAAATCGATCGCGCGACAGGCGTGCGTCTTGGGTTACACCGTCCGCTATACGACCAGCGGTGCGCTGTTCGCTGACCTGACCGCGGCCCTGGCCGATCAGACGCTGCCCAAGCGCATCCGTTATTACTGCCGCTTCGACCTGCTGGTGATCGATGAGTTCGGCTTCGACCGCATCGAGCGCGATCCATCGGCGCAGGCCGCCAGTCTGCTCTACAAGATCATCGACAGCCGCGGCCCTCATCGCTCGACGGCGCTGGTCACCAACATCGACTTCGACGCCTGGAGTGATTACCTTGGCGACCCGCCGTTGGCCATGGCTGTGCTCGATCGGATCGTCGACGGGGCCATCGTCCTCAAGCTGACCGGCAAGTCGTACCGTGCTCACAGGGCAAAGCAGCTCCCCAGTTCTGCCGAACTCACCCCGAAGTAGTCTTCTTCCCCGCCGCAGTTCCCTGCGCACTTCATCCGACAACCACCTCGCTGGGCCTCATCCGGCCGGCAAAGTGGTACACATTCTCGCCGGCGCCCACAACCCGCACCGTTTCATCCTTGTCCAGAAGCGCGACGTAGCGCGTGGAGTAGTGATTCTCCGTGGCCCCGCGCTCCTC
>JBGTDH010000364.1:0-7540 GCA_041748435.1 Pirellulales bacterium | reverse complement strand
GCTTTCCGCAGCGCGAACGAGCGCCCGGTAATTGGCTGCATTGGCACGGGAGATCGCTGGAAAGCGGTGGGGCCTTCGGCCATGAAATTTGGCGAAGTGGCCGCGGTGTGCGATGTCGATGCCGATCATGCCGCCGCCGGCAAGCAGCGCGTCAAACAAGATCAAGACAAGAAGGGCGCCACGCGCGAGGTCGACGTGTATGAAGACTATCGCAAGATTCTGGATCGCAAAGATATCGACGTGGTGACCATCGTCACGCCCGATCATTGGCACTCCAAGATCGCGATTGAAGCCATGAAGGCGGGCAAAGATGTCTATTGCGAAAAGCCCCTCACGCTCACGATCGACGAGGGCAAACAGATCATCAAGGTGCTCAATGAGACCAAACGCGTGTTCCAGGTAGGCACGCAGCAACGCAGCGAGATGAACCTGAACTTCCTCACGGCGATTGCACTGATCCGCGCGGGCCGCATCGGCAAGGTCAAGAAGGTGAGCTGCGCCATCGGCGGCTCGCCTACCAGCAAGCCGCTGGATACGGTGTCCGTGCCCAAGGGCCTGAATTGGGAGATGTGGCTGGGCCAGGCGCCGCTGGTCGATTACGTCTCCGGGCCGGCCAAAGACAAGGGCTATCCGGAGAGCCGCTGCCATTACGAGTTCCGCTGGTGGTACGAATACTCCGGCGGCAAGATGACCGATTGGGGCGCTCATCATGTCGATATCGCGCAATGGGCCATCGAGATGGGCGAGTCCGGACCGACCAGCGTGGAAGGAACCGCCAAGCATCCGGTGCCATACAAGGACGGCCACGCGACGGTCAAGAATCAGTACAACGCGGCCACCGAGTTTCACGTCACCTGCCAGTTCCCCAACGGCGTGGAGATGGTCATTCGCCACGACACGGACAACGGCATTCTGTTCGAGGGAGATCAGGGACGTTTGTTCGTCAGCCGCGGCGCGCTTAAGGGCAAGCCGGTGGAAGATCTCAAAGACAACCCGTTGTCGGAAGATGCCATTACCAAGTTGTACAAGGGGAAGAAGCCGGGCAACCACATGGGCAACTTCTTCGAGTGCATCAAGACCCGCGAGGCGCCCATTTCCGATGTCTGGTCGCATCATCGCTCGATGACGACCTGTCACCTGGCGAACATTGCAATTCGCCTGGGACGCAAGCTGCAATGGGACCCGGTTAAGGAAGACATCGTCGGCGACGCAGATGCCCGCAAATGGCTGAGCCGGGAACAGCGCAAGGGCTACGAGGTGACGGCGTAAACGCGCGCGTCGGTTAGCCGCGACGCGAGTCTTCGAGCGGAGCGTTTCCCGGCATCGAACGCGAAACGCGCTCCTCTTCGAGTCGCGGCAATCTGCGCACTTTGCGTCGACTTTGCCGAAAACGCTAACTTTGACGAAAGTGCAGCCCGCGGGCTTTCCGATAACTTTGCCGCCGGATGGTTCCTCGTCGGACCGCTGCGCTACACCTGTTGTGGCTCTCGTCGAAGGTAGCACAAATGAAGACGTCTATTCGTCGGCTGTTGGAATCTGGCGTGGCAAGGGGACTCCTGGTGCTGGCAGTGCTGGCGTGGCCGGCGTGGACCGCCGCGCAGACGCGAGACTACAACCCCGTGCGCAAGACATCGGCGACCGAGGAGTTGCCCCTGACGCCTCCCAGCACCGCCGCTACGGAGCCTGTCGTCACGCATACAGAAACCTGGACGCCGCCCAAGGGGCCGCCGGGTCAATGGCGCTCGATGCGTCAGCCCGGGCCGGTGCAGTTGCCTGCCTCGCAATATATTCACTCCCGCAAGTCTGCTCCGCCGGCCGCGCCGGTTCAGGGATCGGGCCAGCCGGAGGAGTTGCCGCATGCAGGCGGGCCGACCTCGGGAGAGTGGGAAGATGGTTCTCCCTGGCACGATGGTCCCAGTTGCAGCGGACCGGGCTGCGATGGTCAGGGTGGCTGCGGCCACGGTTGCGGCGAGGGCTGCTGCGGTGGTGGCGGCTGTTGTTCCGGTGGATCGGGCCGCGGCTTTGGTCTCTGCGGCGGAGGCTGTGGTGGAGGCTGCGGCGGTGGTTGCCTGCGTTGCATCATTCCGCAGAGCTGGCAGATCTTCGGCGGCGTGCATGGGTTCAAAGGTCCGGTGGATCTTGGCAGCAACGGCAACTTCGGCTTCCAGGAAGGTTTCAACCTGGGAGGCATGTTCAAGCCTGCCTGCGGCATCGGCTATCAGTTCGGCGGCCAGTTCGTACAGAGCAACCTCGAGGGCTCCAACGCGGCCATTGCTACGACCGAGGCGCGCGATCAATCGTTCTTCACGGCCGGCTTGTTCAAGCGTTCCAACGGCTGCGGACTGCAAGGCGGCGTCGTGTGGGACATGCTCCATGACGATTACTATGTCGACATGGAGCTTTCGCAGATTCGCGGCGAGGTGAGCTTTGTGGGACCCTGCTTCCATGAGTTCGGCTTCGCGTTCGCGGCCGAACTCGAGGACGACACGGACACGTTGTTCGGCCAGCAGGAAGCCTGGGAGCCGCTCGATTTGTACTCGTTCTTCTACCGCCGCCAGTTTTGCGGAGGCCAGTGCCGTTTCTCAGTCGGGTTCAGCGATCAGAGCGATGCCTTGCTCGCCGCCGAGAGCAGTATTCCTCTCTCCAATTGCTTGGCTTTGGCCACCAACTTCCTGTATCTGATTCCCGACGAGAATGGCCTGAATGCAGTGTCCGAGGAAGCTTGGGCCTTGGGCATCAATCTGGTCTGGTATCCTGGCGGCGGCGCCCAGTGCATCTCTGCATGCCGGCCGCTGTTTAACGTCGCCGACAACGCCACATTCCTGGTCGACCGCCGCCAGCTTATTAACACCCAGGCCGTTGACATCGAGTAGACCGCCCCGTTTGCGGGACCACGCGCTGAGCCGCCTCGCCCACGCGGCGCAGAGGGTGCTGGAGGTTCCCTTGACTGATTACGACAGTCCTTGGAAGGAAGCCCTCGATCTCTATTTCGAGGCGTTTGTCCGACTCTGCTTTCCAGAGATCCACGCGGCGATCGACTGGAGTCGCTCTTACGTAACGCTGGACAAGGAGTTGCAAAAGGTCACGCCAGACGCGGAAGCAGGTCGCCGCATTGTGGATAAACTGGTGCAGGTCTGGCGGACCGATGGCCAGGAGGAATGGATTCTGATTCACCTGGAAGTGCAAGGGCAAGAGGAATCGGAGTTTGGCTTACGGATGTTCGTCTACAATTGCCGGTTGGTGGAACGCTATAATCGAGCAGTGGTCAGCGTGGCCGTATTGGCCGACGACGACCCGAGTTGGCGGCCGCAGAGTTTTCATCGCGAGTTGTGGGGCTGCTCGACGGATTTCCGGTTCCCGATCGTGAAGCTCCTCGATTATGCTGAACAGAGCGAGGGGCTAGAGCAGAGCGACAATCCTTTTGCCAAGTTTGTGCTGGCACACCTGAAGGCGCTGGAAACACGACGCGATGACAACACCCGTTACGTCTGGAAACTGCGACTGGTCCGAGGCTTGTTTGACCAGGGTCTGGCTGCCGAGGAAATCCGCAAACTGTTTCGTTTAATCGACTGGCTCATGGCGCTGCCGCCCCCTTTGGCGGAGCAATTCCACGACGAACTGAACAAAATCGCAGCGGAGAAGCACATGCCTTATGTCACGAGCACGGAGCGAATCGCAGAAGAGAAGGGCTGGAAGAAAGGTCGTGAGGAAGGTCGTGAGGAAGGTCGTGAGGAAGGTCGTGAGGAAGGTCGTGAGGAAGGTCGTGAGGAAGGTCGCGAGGAGGGCCGAGGAAACGGCTTAAAGCGAGGAATACGCGCCGTGCTGAAGTCGCGGTTCGGTGAGCAGGGGCTAAACTTGATGGCGGAGATTGAATCTCTCCGCGATGGTGATCTCCTGGAAATAATCTTGGACCAGGCCGATAGCGTTTCTTCACCGGAGCAACTCCGGGAATGCTGGGAGCAGAAGTAACGCTCGCCGTTAGGCGGTCCATCTGGCATCGCGCCTTCAGCACCTATCCTGTCCTGGGCCGCATGAAAAGGGCGCTGATTCTCGATTTTCTGCCCGGCGGCGCGCTGGCCGTGCCGGAGAGAGGTCTTGCCGCTGGCGAACCAGTTGCAGGCGCGATTTGACCTGGTCGTCGCCTCGTCTTCGGGGCCCAGACGCTGACCTACTTGCGACTACCGGTCTCAAGCTTGGACTCGTGATCGATTTCGGCGAGCGGTTGGTGAAAACGGAATTCATCGGGTCATCATTACCGGCAGAATCGCGCGTCCTGGCGGCGGCGCCCAGTGCATCTCTGCATGCCGGCCGCTGTTTAACGTCGCCGACAACGCCACGTTCCTGGTCGACCGCCGCCAAGCCGTCAACATCGAGTAAGCTGCGATTCCGACGCAACCGCTTTGACCGCGGCGCCCACACCGCGCACAAGGTTCGGCAAGTCGAGCCGCGTCCAGGTTCTTTCATGGCTCCACGCGCTCCTGCATCCTCTTGGCCAGCTTTCGAGGGGTCTTCGCCAACTGCTCCTTCAGCTGGAGGACGCAATGCGAAAAGGACCGGACATGTCCGACTTCGTTGGTTGCGACCCACAATCTCGATAATTCCTTAGGCTTTGCCCGCTTGCTGGCGTTGCCCGGCGGAGGGCAGACTCCTAGAATCACTCCAGGACAGGGTTTCTTGGCCGTGGGGGAGATTGTATGCCGCTTGCCTCGAGCACCGATATCGAATTCAGCAAGTTGCTGGCCGATCAGACGGGAATCAACCTGGTGCGATTGATGTTGGAGTTTGCCGTCGACGCTTATCCCGAGTTGAATCGCCGCGAGTGTCTGGCGGAAATCGAGCGATTGGGACGTGAAGCCCGTGAGCGAGTGGCTGACCTGGGTCCCCATGCCACGCTGCATCAGAAGCTGTCGGCCGTGAGTGCTTTCTTGTATCGGGACGAGGGTTTTCACGGCAATCGGGACGCATACTACGATGCCCGCAACAGCTACTTGAACGAAGTGCTCGCACGCCGGACGGGCATTCCGATCACGCTGGGCATCATCTATATGGCCGTGGCACAAGCGGCGGGTTTGCCCGTGTTTGGCGTCTCTGCACCGGGGCATTTTGTGCTGGGCTGTGCCGACCTGGATGAGCGGCTGTTTGTCGATCCCTTCAGCGATGGCGATGTGCTCACACGCAACGCCTGCCGGCGGCGTGTGGAACGGATCAATGGCGAGCCGGACAGTTTGGAAGAGGCACACTTCCGGCCGGCGGGCGTGCGCGAGATCGCCGTGCGCGTGCTGCGGAACCTGAAGGCGGCCTATGCCATGGAGAATCAATGGCGGGATGTGCTGCCCGTTCAGCAGCGTCTGACGTTGCTTCTGCCGGACGCCAGCGATGAGCAACGGGACCTGGGTCTGGTCTACCTGCGCACGGGGTACGTCACGCCGGCCCTGGATTTGTTGGAAGACTACATGCAACAGGCCGATCCGGAGCAGGCGGAGATGGTGGCGCCTTATTTGCGTGCCGCGCGGAGGATGCAGGCGGAGATGAACTGAGGGCGCGCGGTGACAAGGTGACAAGGTGAGGGGGTGACAAGGTGACAGGTGGAGATAGTTCTGCTTCTTCTCACCCCCTCACCCCCTCGTCTTGTCACCCACTCCCGAATCTATGGAGAGGCCGCCGCGTCACAGTCTTTGGTCTGGGACGGCACGGCGGCGGCGTGGGCGCGGCCCGCTGGCTGGCTGAACAGGGCGCGCGGCTCACCATTACCGATCTGGCGGATCCAGCATCGCTAGCCGATTCTCTACGTGCCTTGGCGGAGACATCCATCGAGCGGTGGCGATTGGGAGAGCACGTTGCCAGTGATTTTGAACACGCGGATATCCTGGTTGTGAATCCCGCAATCAAGCCGGGGCACCCGCTGCTTGAAGCCGCGCGCAGTCGGGGCGCGAAGATTACCTCGGAGATCGAATTGGTTCTTGGCCACTGCCCGGCCTTGGTGATTGGCGTCACGGGATCCAATGGCAAGAGCACCACGGCATCGATGATCGCCGCGATTGCGCGGGAAGGGGGTCGCCGCGTGTGGCTGGGAGGCAACATCGGCGGCAGCCTGCTGGGCGATCTGTCGCAGATGCGCGCGGATGATGTGGTCGTTCTGGAATTAAGCAGTTTTCAGTTGCACCATCTCTCGGCCGAGGCGCGCGGCCCCCACGTGGCGGTTGTAACCAATCTCACGGCGAATCATCTGGACTGGCATGGTTCGCTGGAGCATTACCGGCACTCCAAGCAACGTCTGTTCAGCATGCAGTGCGCGACCGATCACGCCGTGCTCAACCGAGAGTGTCCCGAGATAGCGAGTTGGACCAACCTGGTTCGCGAGCGGCTGGCGCCGGCGTGGCCGGATGAATGCGTGCCGCCGCTTTTGGTCCTGGGCAGCCACAATCGCGAGAATGCCGCTTTAGCGGCGGCGGCGACGCAAGCGATTGATTGTTCCCGCGATGCTATCCACCGAGCGCTGGCCAGTTTTCATGGGTTGCCCCATCGCCTGGAGTTCGTTGCCCTAATCAACGGCCGGCGGTTCTACAACGACTCGAAAGCCACGACGCCCGAAGCGGCAATCGCGGCACTTCGAGCGCTTGATGCTCCGTTGTGGCTTTTGATGGGCGGACATGCCAAGGGGGGCAACTATCAGGCTCTGGCGAAGGCCCTCACGCCGAGCGTATGCGGCGTAGCCTGTTTCGGACACGCCGCAACGATGCTGGCCGACCAGGTTCAACAGTATTCGCCGACAACAGCCTTATTCGTCGGACCAACACTCGACGCGGCCATGCACTGGTGCTGGAGCCATTCCCGCCCGGGAGATCAGATTCTTCTGGCGCCCGCCTGCGCCAGCTTCGATCAATACCGCGATTTCACAGAGCGGGGGGAGCACTTCGGGCTTCTCGCCCAGAAGCTGGCCTAAACACTCGCAAGGCCGGAAGAACTGCGCCACCCGCAATGTTTGTGCTAACCGGATAAATCGGCAGATCGCACCATTTTGCCCGACCGCTTAATCTTCCCAGGCGTCTTTCCCGATTTCAGTTCTTGGAAGCAGCGTCTCCGCTTTTCTCGCGCCTTACAGGAGCAGAACTCGTGGCCAAGCCCAGCGTTGGAGAAGTGGAAGCGAACAACCGTCGCAAACCGAGCGACCGCCGCGACAAGAGCGATCGCCGCGGACAGAGCGTGCCGGTGGCCGTGGAGCGGCGGGCGGTCGAGCGGCGGGAAAAAGTGAGCCGCCGCCGGCAGATCGATCCCACGACCTGCGAACGCGACTACACGGACGAAGAAGTCGAATTCATGAGCGCCTTGGATCACTACAAGCGCGCCAGCGGCCGCATGTTTCCCACCTGCAGCGAGATTCTGGAAGTCATTCGTGGGCTGGGTTACGAGAAGAGCGCCGCAGCAGGCACACGCTCCAGCATCGACCCCGAGCACCCGCCCACGGTGGCGTAAGGCCGCTGCGACGTCAATCGAGAAACAGAAACTCCTTGACGTTAACCAGCACGTGGCAAAGATCGGC
>JBGTDH010000363.1:0-8350 GCA_041748435.1 Pirellulales bacterium | reverse complement strand
GATTGGCGGCGGGGCTGGTCGGCACCGGTAAGTATTTTCTGTGGGCCAGCGAAGGCACGGAGCAGCTCACCACGTTTCGCATGACCGCGATTGTGGCCGAGGTGATCCTGGGCTTCCTCACGCTCACGGGCAGCCTGATGGCGGCGGGCAAGCTGCAGGAAGTGAAGTGGATCCCAAGCCGCCCGGTCACCTACCGCTTTCAGAACATCACGAACATCGGTCTGCTGGTCTTGGCCGTGGTGTTAGGCGTGTGGTTGATCTTCAATCCCACCGCCCCCGGCGCGGCGGTGGCGTTTGTGGCCATCGTGCTCCTGGCCCTGGCCTTTGGCGTGCTGTTGATCATTCCGATCGGCGGGGCCGACATGCCCACGGTCATCTCGATCTTGAACGCCTACGCCGGCCTGTCTGCCGTGGCGATGGGTTTTGTTCTGGACAACAAGCTGCTCATTACGGCCGGCGCGCTGGACGGCTCCAGTGGCTTGATTCTCTCAATTGTGATGTGCCGGGCCATGAACCGCTCGTTCACCAATGTGCTGTTTGGCGCGTTCGGCCAGGTGCAGACCACGCAGGCGGGCTCGGAGGAACGGCAATACAAGTCGGAGACCATCGAAGGCGCGGCCCAAGTGTTGGAGCAGGCCTCGCTGGTGGTCATCATTCCCGGCTACGGCATGGCCGTGGCCCAGGCGCAGCATCGCGTGCGGGAGCTGTACGATCAGCTCACCAAGCGCGGCGTGACGGTGAAGTTTGCCATCCATCCCGTGGCCGGCCGCATGCCGGGGCATATGAACGTGCTGCTGGCGGAGGCCGATATTCCTTACAGCCAACTGGTGGAGATGGAGGAGATTAACCCCGACATGCCACAATGCGATGTGGCCCTGGTGATCGGCGCTAACGACGTGGTGAACCCGGCCGCCCGGCACGATAAGACCACGCCCATCTATGGCATGCCCATCATCAATGCCGATAAGGCCAAGACGGTGTTTGCCATCAAGCGGAGCAAGAACCCCGGCTTCGCCGGCATCGACAACGAGTTGTACTTCCAGGACCAGACCTTCATGCTCTTCGGCGACGCCAAAGCCGTGGTAGGAGAGCTGGTCAAGCAACTCGCGCACGGAAAGTGAGGACCGGACCTTTGCTTGCCTCGACCACCACCACGGGCGAGCCGGCTTCAGACCTCGTCTTCGTCTGCTGGTTCCGGCGCGAAGTCCACGCGCTCGTAGATTTCGACCAGCGGCAGTTCCACGCCAATCTCGGGCAGCGGCACGACGGAGTCCAATCCATCGTACACCTCGCGCACGAAGGCGTGCGGCGTGCGGCGATGCAGCACGATCTGCGGCGCATCTTGCTCGACGAGCGCGTAGACGCACAGCGAGGGGATGCTCAAGTAGGCATCTTTCTTTTCGCCGACGTCAATGCGCCGTGTCGCCGGAGAAAGTACTTCAAAGATCACGACGGGCTCATCTTGATAGGAATCCTCCTCCGGATTTGGCTGGCACGTCACGGATGCATCCGGATAGTAGAAGCGACTTTGATTTTGCAGTCGCACGTGGATCTTCGTGTCAGAATTGCAGGGCTGGCAGCGGCTGCCGCGCAAGCGCGCGTGCAGGCAAGCCGCCACATTCAACCCGATGATGTTGTGCCGGTTGCTCGCGCCGGCCATCGCATGGGCGGCGCCTCCTAGGTACTCGTGCTTGATGGTGGACACGAGTTCGCCGGCGAGATAGTCGTCCACCGAAAGGGGCTGAAGTCGTTTGGCTGCGGTCATAGCCACAGTTTACCGAGGCGCCTCGGCCTCCGGCAACGACAACCTACGTAGACGGCCTCAAATGGTTTGCTACGCCTTACGAGTTAAGCGACTGCGCCACTCGCGGATTCACAATCTGGCCGTCGCGCGTCACCAGCGTCTCGCGGGTGATCTCGTCGGTCAGGTCGAACTGCACTTGGCCGTCTTTCAACAGGTGCAACAGCAGCGTGGCCACGTTGCGGGCGTACATCTGGCTGGCGTGATAAGGAACGGTGGCCGGCAGGTTGAGCGGGCCAAGAATCGTGACGCCATTATCGGTGACATACGTTTCACCGGGGCGAGTCAGCTCGCAGTTGCCGCCGCGCTCGGCAGCCAGATCGACGATCACCGAGCCGTGCGACATTTGCCGCACTTGCTCTGCGGTCACCAGCACCGGCGCCTTGCGGCCCGGCACTGCGGCCGTGGTGATCACCACATCGCTCTCCGCCAAGGCGCGGGCCATCATTTCTCGCTGCCGCGAGAGAACCTCATCGCTGAGTTGCTTGGCGTAGCCCCCTTGATCCTGTGCGCTTTCCGTGGGGAGCGGCAGATCGAGGAATTTGGCGCCGAGACTCTCCACTTGTTCTTTGACCGCCGGGCGCACATCGTAGCCTTGCACCACGGCGCCCATGCGCCGGGCGCCGGCGATGGCCTGCAACCCCGCCACACCGGCTCCAAGAATGAAGACACGCGCGGGGGCAATTGTTCCGGCGGCGGTCATCATCATGGGAAACATCTTGGGCAGCGCGTCGGCGGCCAGCAACACGGCCTTGTAGCCGGCGATGCTGGCCATCGAACTGAGCGCGTCCATGCTCTGGGCGCGGGTGATGCGGGGAATCAACTCCATCGCCAGGAGCTGAGCGCCTCGCGCGGCGATGCTGGCCGCGGCCTGCGGCGCGGAGAGGGGCTCGGCAAAGCCAATCAGCACCTGTCCGGCGCGCAGCAACGGGAGATCGGCTTGTCCGGCGTCGGGGTTGGCGCCCAGGCAACGCACTTGCAGGACAACGTCCGCGCCGAAGGCATCGCCGCGGGTGCCCATCTTCGCCCCCTTGGCCTGAAAAGCGGCATCCGGAAACCCGGCGGAAAGGCCCGCGCCGTGCTCGACGACGACCTCCAGCCCGGCCTTGGTGAGCGAGGGCAAGACGCCCGGCGCCATGGCCACGCGACGCTCGCCGGGAAAGGTTTCTGTGGGGATGCCGACGATCATGGGGAAGGCCGCGAGCCCGAGAGTGCTAGCTGGTGAATACCTTACCACTAACCCTTGCCCGAACAAGGGGAAGCCGTTAGATTAGCGAATTCGAGATAAAGTCAGAGAAACAACGCCGCGGCCGACGTGCCGCTGGAGTACGCGATGACAACAACATACATGGCTAAGCCGGGCGAGCTGACGGCCAAGTGGTGGGTGGTCGATGCCCAGGACAGAGTGGTGGGCCGTTTGGCTTCCGATATCGCCATGATCCTGATGGGCAAGCACGAGCCGACGTACACGCCCCATGTCGACACGGGCGATTTCGTGATCGTAATCAATGCCGATAAGCTGGTCTTCACCGGCAAGAAGTGGAAAGACAAGCGCTACACGTGGACCACCGGCTATCCGCGTCAGCGCAGCGAAAGTGCCGAAGAGCGCTTGGCCCGCCATCCGGAGCGGATTATCAGCGAGGCGGTGCGGCGCATGCTTCCCAAGAATAAGCTGGCTTTCAAGATGCTCGATAAGCTCAAGGTTTACGTGGGCGCTGAGCATCCGCATCAGGCCCAACAACCCAAGCCGCGCGAATGCGGCGTGAAATAATTATTCCTATAAAGCCGCGACCGCTGGTCGCGGTCCTGTATCCAAACAAATCTGAGAAACATGTCCACGAAAGACGCCCTGGGAACTGGCCGCCGCAAGACCTCCGTTGCACGCGTGCGCGTTCGCGCCGGCGACGGCAAGATTGTCATCAATCAGCGGCCGGTTGAGGACTACTTCAACAACGACAATGACCGTAAGAACGTGATGGTGGCGCTCAACGCCACGGGCAAGGCGGGGATGGTCGATATCTCGATTCACGTGCATGGCGGCGGCATTTCGGGCCAATCGGGGGCCATCCTGCTGGGCATTGCACGCGCGCTCAAGGCCTTCGATACGGAGCTGGAGCCAGCGTTGCGGCAGAATAATCTGCTTACGCGCGACAGCCGGATGAAGGAACGCAAGAAGTACGGCCTCCGCGGCGCGCGGCGCGGCACACAGTTCTCCAAGCGTTAACGCTCGGATCAGTCCAGCACCGCTAGGGACGCACCGTCGATGCGAATCCTGGCATTGGAAACCAGCGGCACCGGGGGCAGCGTCGCTGCCTTGGATGCAGGCGTGTTGCTGGGAGAAGTCTCGCTTGATCCTACCGCTCGCAGCGCGCGGATGCTCGCTCCCCTGATGCGGCAGTTGCTGGTCCAAGTCGAGTGGCAACCTCGCGACGTGCAACTTGTGGCCGTGACCTCCGGCCCAGGCTCGTTCACCGGGCTGCGCATCGGCCTCGCCACCGCGAAGGTCTTTGCCTACGCCGCAGGCGCCGCGGTGCTGGGTGTCAACACGCTGGAAGCGCTGGCCGAACAAGCGCCGGTCGATGCGCAGGGAGTGCAGGCGGTGATCGATGCCCAGCGCCAGGAGGTGTTCGCCAGCCGCTGGCCGACGGCTCCTGCGATTATCTCGATCGACACGTGGCTGGCGTCGCTGACTCCCGGCGATGCGGTCATCGGTCCCGTGCTGGCCAAGCTTCGCGACCGGCTACCACCCCACGTGCGAATCGCTCCCGAGGCAAGCTGGACTCCAATGGCCGCTACCGTGGGACGCATCGCCCATCGCCACTATACCGCAGGCCAGCGTGAGGACGTGTTTCAACTCGCGCCGCTTTATCTAAGACGCAGCGCCGCCGAGGAAAAAGCGGATGCTAACGCCCGGCCCGGGAGCGGCGGATAAGCACAAATGGTCACTCGGCCGCTTGGGCGCCGATAATCTTCACGTTCGTCGACAAGTAGTACGGCATTGTGGCGCCGGTGAACATGGCTTCGCCGAACAGGGCGGCATAGCCCGAGGCGGGGTTGTCGAGACTGTACTCGTAGACGCCGTCGCGCAGCGTGGCCGGCTGGGAGCTCCACTTGGCTTCACGGAAGTCTTTCGTGGCGGCCGTGGCAATCCAGGCCGAGACCTGCGCCGGCTGCACGTTCGATTTCAGGCTCAAGTGCAGCTTCTGGCCATCGGGCGCCAGCTTCCACGACATCTTGGGCAGCTCCAACTTGCCGGCCGCGCGGGCGTGCAGGGCCGTGAGTCCGCCCACAATGCGGGCCAGATCATTCAGACCGTGGCCGTTGTTCGGGACGTAGCAGATGTACTTCTCGCCGGAGAGGCCGTCCCAATACAGGTTCAACGCATCCAAGGGCCAGTAGCGATCGTTGGTGCCCAGCATGATGAGCTTGGGCTGCGTGATCGCCTCGCGATAGTTGTAGGGATCGACAATCTTGTTGAGCATCTCCCCCGCTTCGGTTCCCGTGCGATCCTGAATGCCGCGCTTCGTGTAGTCCTGGATCTGCTCGGAGAACTTGCCCCACGTTTCGAGCTGATGCTTCATCTGCGGCGTCATGTTCAGCACATCAATGACCATCGGCATCAGCGCGGTCACGCGTTGATCGACGGCACTGGTGAGCCAGGTAGTCCAGCCGCGCTTGCTGGCCCCGGTCAGTGTGAAATGCTTGATTTCCAGCGACCATTCCTGTTTGCCGTGCTGCTGAATGGCGTCCATCGCGCGGACCACGCTTTTGACCATCGGCAGCAACAGGGGCCAATCGGGGTCTTTGGTCTTCAGGTATTGATCGAACGTGTAGCTGATGGCTTGATCTTCCACCAGCCCGCCCAGAATGGGCTGATGCGGCACCTGCAACAGCACAGCCACGGGGCACTTCAGGGCCGCGGCCGCCGTGGCGATGAGTTGTGCCTCGCGCGGCAAATTCTCACCCTCGCCCGCCGGTCCCGCGAGCTCCTCTTTCCAGCGCCCGCCGCCGATCAGGAGGATGGCCTGCGAGGCGTTCTCCACGTGTGCCGGGCGGAAGACAAACAGTTGATGCCGCCAGGGAATGCTGCGCCACGTTTGGGATGTGAGCGCCAACTCCGCGAAATCGCCCCCTGCCAGCTTGCCTTCGCGGCGCTTGCTCCACTTGAAGCTTTCGTCCGCGCGCTGGACATAATCCTTCAACGCCCCGGCTTCCTCCGCCACCAGGCAGGGGGTGAATAGAGCATACATTAAAGCACTCAAGATAATTCGGGGCACGGAGAGGTTCCTCACGAGAAGATGTTAATAAGATCAATCGCACGGCAGCTCAACATACGTTGCCGGTTCGCTCGCCAATCGCAGGCCGATCTTGTTGGGCGGCACATGACGAAACTCGATGCCCGTGGCCCGGCTAAGGAGCCAGTCACTGGACGAGGCGACCTCACGATGGTAATCGTCGTCCTGAAGCGTGAATAGCTCCAGCAGGCGAGAATCGCGATCAATGATCCAGACCTCGGGCGAGCGCAACTCGGCGAAAAACTCCAGTTTCTCGCGGGCTTCGTCGCCAGGACTATGGATTTCCACCGCCACCGTGGGCGCGCCCTCGAAGTACACGTTGTGATCGATGTGAAACCGATCGGGCCTGAGCAATAACAGATCGGGAATTCGATAGTTGTCCGGCCAGCCGCCGAACATGGCCAGGTTGATCTGATGATGCACGCGATTGCCAAGCGGTCGCGCCCACGTCTGCCTCAGCCAGGCGTGAAGTTGATGCTCGAAATCCTGATGATCGCGACTAGGCGCCGGAGGCATGTGCAGAACTCCCTCCCACATTTCGTCCCAGCGATCGACGCCACGGCGACGGCGCTCGTCGAGCAAGTGAGTCGGTATCTCAGCGAAGATGGCTCTCATCGGCATCTATCGAACCAGTGGCTCGGTCACCCCAGTATTCTACCTCGCCTCATCGCCCGCCGTAAAACTTGGCGCCGGTGCGGGCCATCTCGGAGAGCAATGCGGTGGGCTGCATGCGCGCGCCCAGCGGTTCCAGAGGTTTGAGCCATTCCATGATCTTCGCCGCGCCGATCTGATCGGCCCAGAACAAAAGGCCGCCCTTGTGCGGTGGGAAACCCAGGCCGAAGATCAGCCCCAGATCGACGTCGCGCGGGTCGCGGACGATCTGTTCCTCCAGCACCCGCGTGGCTTCCAGCAACATCGGCAGAAACAGCCGATGCGTCACTTGCTCGTCGTTGAGCTTCAGACGCTGTCGAATGACTTGCTCCAAAATCGGAGTGAACGTGGGATCGGGGCGTCCACGTTCCTTGTTCTCTTTGTAGGAGAAGAAGCCCACGCCGGTCTTTTGCCCCAGGCGATTGGCCTTGACCATGGTCACCATCAGCGGAGAGGCCAGGCAACGGTCCGGGAAGGCGTTGTACATCACGGTGCCTGCGTAGAAGGCGGTGTCCAGGCCCACCACGTCGTACAGCGTGATCGGTCCCATCGGCATGCCGAATTTCTTGGCGCACCGCTCGATCTGCTCGATGGGCACGCCATCCACAATCAGCTCCAATGCCTCGTTCAGATACGGGAACAAGATGCGGTTGACCAGAAAGCCGGGACCATCGTTGACGACAATCGGCGATTTGCCGATGGCCTTGGCCAGACTCACGGCCGTGGCCACGGTTTCATCGCTGGTCTTCTCGCCGCGAATCACCTCCACCAGCGGCATTTTGCGCACGGGATTAAAGAAGTGAATGCCGCAAAACCGCTCGGGTCGCTTCAATCCCTGGGCCAGACGCGTGATCGGAATGGTCGACGTGTTGGTCGCCAGAATGGCATGCTCCTGCAAGTGCGGCTCCACCCGAGCATACAGTTCCTTCTTCGCCTTCTCGTTCTCGATCACCGCCTCCAACACCAAATCGGAGCCGGCCATCTCGGCATCGCTCACGGTGGCATTCACCAGCGGCGCGAACTCCAGCGTCTTCTTTACGTCCGGACCCTTGAGGGCCTTGTTGTAAGAGACCTCCTCCAGAATGTGCTGCACACCTTTGTTCAACCCGGCGGGGGAGACATCGGAGATGGCCAGGCTCAGGCCGCGTTTCACGCACACGGCGGCGATGGCGGAGCCCATGATGCCGGCCCCGTAAACGCTGACGGATTTCACCGGCAACGGCTTGATGTCGGCCCGATCGACGCCCGCATCTTTCTTGTTGCGATCGGTGAGGAAGAAAACGTTGATGAGCGCGCGATTGATGGGCGTGCCAAAGAGTTGGGCCATGCCCTCTGCTTCCATCTGGCAAGCCGTCTCGATCTCGGAATGGGCGGCGCCCAGCATTACCTCCAGCGCGGCCAACGGCGCCGGATACTGCCCCTTGGTTTGCTGCTGGATGTACGCACTGCCCGTGGCGCCCAGGAATGTGAGCTCAGTCTCGCTGATGTCGATGGGGCCGTTCCACCGCTGGCGATCCTCCTTGTATTGCCCCGACGCCTGCTCTTGCCGCACCAGAGCCGTGGCCGCTTCGAGGAGTCGCTCGGTCGGCACGACATCGCTGGC
>JBGTDH010000362.1:0-4143 GCA_041748435.1 Pirellulales bacterium | reverse complement strand
GCCATCACGGCCACCAGCGTCATGGTTTTCAGAGTATTCACGAAGCGTCCTCCTTGACGACCACGTGCAGGTGAGCCTGCTAGCAAATCTGCCGAAGAACAGGCGGCGAATCATAGCCAGACCCGCCCCCCGACGCCATGCCATCCGGAGCGAGAAAATGTAGGCGGGTTTCCGTTTCCCCGTTTCTCCGTACCCCGCCGCCGGTCTCGGAGAGACCGGCCTACATTAGCTGTTTCTGCATGGCGACGCAGATGCCGCCGGCGCGGAAGAGTTGATGGATGCGCGAGAACCAGAGCTCGTGCGTCCAGGCAAGGCCCAGCGATTGGCAGGTGCGCTCCAACTCCCGGCGGTTGTACGTGCGGCATCGCCACATGCGGCTGGTGCAGGCGCCGCCGAACGTGTCTTCGCTGGTAAACAGCAGCATCCGGGCGCCCGGCTTCATCACGCGGGCCAACTCGGACAGGCCGGCCTGCGGATCGGGAACGTGCTCCAGAACATAGCCGCAGGTGACGCAATCAAACGTGGCATCAGCCAGGGGCAGACAGGTAACATCGGCCACAAGGTAATTCGGGCGGCTGCTCTTCAAGCGGCGTCGCGCGCGGCGCACCATGTGGCCGGAGAGGTCGAAGCAGGTGATCCGCGCATCGGAGTCGGCGTACTTCAGTAGGTGGCTCGCAATTTGGCCCGCGCCGCTGCCGACATCGAGAATGTCTTTCGATCCGCGCAGATCGAACTTGCGCTCCTTGAGCAGGCGATCTCCCAGGGGTGTGTGCAGGGAGAGCGCACTAAAGGCGGTCAGCATGGCCCCTTGGGGACCATCGTAAACATCCCGGACCTTGTCCCGGTACTCTTCGTAGGGCAGGCGGCGATGGAGATCGTGCTCCAGCAACTCGTTGACCGTCTTCTTGGGACGGGCAGTTTTGGGTACGCGGTTGATTCGCGGCGGCGGGAGAATGCTCATGACATCCATTCAGGCGGGACCGAGGCGCGAATGCAACGCGACATTACAGATATACTCGGCGATTGTAGATATACCACTCGAACAACAGCACGCCTAGCCCCAGCAAAAGAAGCAACTTCCATGCCTCGCGGCGGCTCGGCTCGCGCACCGTCTCTCCCGACACTTCCGTGTGACCGATGATCACGTCTTTGGGCTGGATATCGCTCTCCGGCGGCGAGAACAGATTCACCGAGAACCGTTGCATCGTGCGGCCATTGTGCTGCACCTGATACACGCCCGGCCGCTGCGTCTCGGCAAAGTTGAACGTCCCGAGATTCCCTCGCGGCACCCGCACACTTTGCTTATCCGGCGTAATTACCGTGATCGCTTCGGTCGGGAAATCGACCTGCAGCGGCACCGGCACGCCCGGCCGCACCGTAATGATCTCCGTCGTGCGGCTGCCCCCCAGGTAATCCAACACGTTCATGGCGAACACCGGGAAGCTCAGCCGCACGGGCCAGTTGGTGCCGTAGTCTTTCTCTCCTTCGATCTCGAAGCCCAGCACCGCGTCTTCAAACGCGCCGCGCGGAGCGATGGCAAAGATCGAGCCGGCGTGCGAATCGATCAGCACGTTGCCCCCTTGCGGCGCCTTCAGCGGCGTCCCCTCGGCAATCAGCACATCGCCCATCTCAATCAGACCCATCAGCGGATGGCTGCGGTCGGTGTCGATAATCTGCGGCGCCACCACTTTGGCCTCCGTCTTCCACTCGTCCCCCGGTGGCAACGCGCCGATGAACAGGGTGTTAGCGGTGGGCAGCTCCTTGGGAACACAGCGGTCGTAGATGATCAGGCTGTACGTGCCCGTGGCTTCCGCCGCGTATTTGGGCGTAGCCAGGTAGGCCGTGGTCTCGTAGGTGATGTCGGCCAGACGCAGGGCGCGCTCGGTGTTGAAGGCAAACGTCAGCGGCTCGTTGCCGGGCGTGACAAACAGCACCTTGGCGCGTTGGGGTCGATTGATCACGGTCCAGGCCGTATCGTCGATGGCCAGCATGTCGGACGTCTTGGCCTTCAATTCCAACACGCCTTCGCGGATCTCGCCCAGATCGAACGGCACGCCGTTGGAGTCGCTGGCCCCAATCTCCACGCGGCGGGCATCGACCAGCTCGCCGTCCAGTCGCAGTTCGACCTCAACCTCAACATCGTCCGGGCCATAATTCTCCAGGCGGGCGAAGGCTTCCAGCTCCTCTGCCTTGGCCTCTTTGCGACGCGTGGAGAAAGCAGCGATGCCCACGTTGGGCGCCCAGGTGAGAATCTCGCCGTGTTTCTTCTCCGGATCGTTTTCGGGGGCCTTGTCGAACGTGGCTTGGCCCATCAGGTGCAACGTGGGCGTGAGGTTGCCGAGGGAGAACCCCTCCACGCGGTCCAGTCCGCCATCGCTGTAGATGTAGAGTTCCGCCGGCATGGCTTCAGCCACTTGCACGTCGCTGAAATCCGTGGCGCTGCGGCCGGGGTTGGCCAAACCGGAGGCCACCTGCAGGGCCTCCTTCATGTTCGTCGTGCGATTGGTCTGCTTGATGCCCTCCACCGCGTTGCGCAACAGCTTGGTGTTGCTCGTGAACTGCTGCTCCACGCGGGCATTGTCGGCGAAGCTGATGATCATGCCCACGTCGTCCGATTCCATGTTTTCGATATCGGCCAGGACCATCTTCTTGGCGGCCTCGAGCCGTGTCGGGTCCATGTCTTTGGCGGCCATGCTGGCGGAGTTGTCGATCAGGAAGACGAACCGCTCGCCGATCAGCGTGGTGTCGTTCCAGGTGGGACGCAGCAAGGCCAGAATCGCCAGCAGGAGCAGCAAGAGCTGCAAGAACAACAGCAGGCTCTGCCGCAGCCGCTGCCAGATGCTGTTGACGTGCAGATCCTCGATCGATTTAAGCCACAAGTACGTGCTGGGCACCTCCAGCGGCAGGCGCTTGAGCTTCAGGAAATAGAGCGCAATGATCGCCGGCGGCACCAGCGCCACCAGAAACCATTGACCCGCCGACAGCATGGGCGCCCAGCTTGGCATCAGCGCACCAACCCCCGTTTCCGCAAGTAGCTGGAGACGAGTTGATCGACCGGCGTATCGGTGCTGGTCAGCAGGTACGTCATCCCGCGCCGCGTGCAATACTCGCGGGCGCCGTCGACAAACGAGTTGAGCGTCTGCTTGTAACGCTTGAGCAGCGGAGCGCTGATCGTGACCTCGGCCACATCGGCATCTTCGCTATCGATCAGCCGCAGGTCGCCTTTCACATCGGGGTCGATCTCCGCCGGGCTAAGCACTTGGATCACGTAGGCATCCATCTGTTGAGCCAGCAAGAACCGCAGCGCCTCGTGGTAACCGGCCTTGTCCATCAGGTCGCTGATGAGCACGACAATTCCCTTGCCGCTGTTGCGGAGGCAGAAATTCTTCACGCCTTGGGCCAGGCTGATCTGCTCCCCCGGCTTGACCCCCTCCAGATAGCTCATCATCCGCCACAGGCTGGCTCGTCCGCGCAGCACGGGACCTGGCGTGCGCACCGATTGTCCGAGGGTTTCGATCTTCACCCGGTCTGCCCGCACCAGCCCGATAAAGCCCAAGGCCGCGGCCAGTTGCTTGGCGTAGTGCAGCTTGGTGGGCTCGCCGAAATCCATCGAGTTGCTGGCATCGATGAGCGTGTAGAAGTGCAGGTCTTCTTCCTCGAAGAACATCTTGAGGAACAGCCGATCCAGCCGGGCATACGTGTTCCAATCGATGAACCGCAGATCGTCTCCGTGGACGTAATTGCGGAAATCGGCGAACTCGACGCTCTGCCCCTTCCGCTTGCTGCGCCGCTCCCCCTTCATCCGGCCGCGAAACACCTTCCGGCTGACAAGCTCCAAACGCTCCAACTGAGCCAACAATTCCGGACTCAGGAGCGGGGTGGCGACAGTAGACATGCAATGAGCGAGCAAGGAATGAAACGAGGCAAATCAGGCCGTCATGCCGGTGGCATCCTGCTCGGCAAGCCAGTCGCGGAACGACGGGATCCCTTTCAGGCGACCGATTTCGTCGATCAATTCGGATTCCATCGCAATTCCTCCTCAGACCAAGCGCTCTCTGGCTTTGTCTTGTAAGTGCCGGCTGTTGGCGATTAGTTCACTCCGGCAGTCTATCCGCTGCCGGAGCGGCCCGCCAATTTAGCTGC
>JBGTDH010000361.1:0-3093 GCA_041748435.1 Pirellulales bacterium | reverse complement strand
GAGGTAGCAGGATATCCATGAGCGAATCAGGTGGAAGAGATTGCAAATTGCGAATTGCGAATTGCAAATTGCAAATTAGGGGCGGCCGTCCGGTGACGACAGCACCACGCGCTCTGCAGGTAGAACCGCCGCATCAGCTCTGCAATTACAAATTTGCAATTTGCAATTTGCAATTTGCAATGTCCTGCATTCAGCATCCAAACATCCTTTCGCTAAACCGTAGGCCAACGCAGCAGCATCCCGAGCATCACCAGTAGGCCCAAAACCATTGCCAAGGCATAGAAAGAAACCAGCCCGATTTGCAACGCGCGCAGGCGACTGCCGAGCGCGGCCGGCAGGCGACCGCAGAGATCGACCAGGCCGTCGATCACCAGACGATCAAGGACGTAGCTGATTGTGGCTACTAGCTCCAATGGCCAGACAATGGTCACAAGGTAAATCTGATCGAACCAGAATTTTGCATACGATGCGCGGTACAGCGGTCCCATCGCTCGGGCCAACCAAGCCACTTGCTGCCCCGTGCCGCGGTAGAGCATGGCCGCCAGGGCGATGCCCGCGAGCGCCACAATGGTGCTGATCACCGCGACGAACAGGTGCGATTCTTCATGGGCCGCCTCGACGCCACCTGCGACATGCGCTGCCTTAGCCGCGTAGGCCAAAGAGGGAGTGTTGATCAAGAAGCCGGCGAACTTGCCGGTCAGCTCATAAACCGCTCCCACCCCCAAAGCGCACACGGCGAGGATGGCCAAGGGAATGGTCATCACCGGGGGGGACTCATGGGCATGGTGGCCCGCTTCGGCCGGCACGCGCTCTTCGCCGTGGAACGTAAGGAAGTACGCGCGGAACGTGTAGAACGCGGTGAGTAGCGCCGTGACAAGACCGCCGATGAACAAGCCTTGATAGATTGGCCCATATCCGGTTGCCGCATCCGGCCCATGCTGCACGGCGGCCAGAATGGCGTCTTTGCTCCAGAAGCCGGCGAAGGGGACGACGCCCGCCAGCGCGAGGCAGCCGAACAGGAACGTCCAATGCGTGCTGGGCATGATGCGCCGCAACCCGCCGAACTGCCGCATATCGATCACGCCCCCCATCGAGTGCATCACGCTGCCGGCGCCCAGGAACAGCAGCGCCTTGAAGAAGGCGTGCGTGAACAGATGGAACCTGCCGGCGATGATGCCGCCCAAGGTGCCCACGCCCAGCCCGAGAAACATGTATCCGAGCTGGCTGATCGTGGAATACGCCAGCACGCGTTTGAGATCGTTCTGCGTCAGGGCAATCAGCGCGGCCAGCAAGGCCGTGAAGCCGCCGATCACCGAGACCGTGAGCTGGGCTTCCGGGGAGGCCATGAACAGCGGCGTGCAGCGCGCCACCATGTAGACGCCGGCCGTGACCATCGTGGCGGCGTGAATGAGCGCGCTCACCGGCGTCGGCCCTTCCATCGCATCGGGCAACCAGACATGCAGCGGGAACTGTGCGCTCTTGCCGCACGCGCCCAACATCAACAACAAACAGATCGCCAAGGCCACGGGACCATGCTCAAAACCATTGGTTGACTGCAACCGCGTCTGCCCGAGGACACCGGGCCGCGCGCCATCATGAAAATCGAGCGATTGATAGGTGATCCAAATCAGGAAGATGCCGAGTGCAAAGCCGAAGTCGCCCACACGGTTGACCAGGAAAGCCTTCTTGCCGGCCGCGGCAGCCTCGGGCTTCTGATACCAGAAGCCGATCAGCAAATAGCTGCACACGCCGACCGCCTCCCAGAACACATAGAGCAACGCGAAGTTGCTCACGGAGACGAGCATCGTCATCGAGAAGACGAACAACGAAATGTACGTGAAGAACCGCCAATAGCCTTCGTCGCCGTGCATGTAGCCCGAGGCGTACAGCACGATCAGCGAGGAAATGAACGTCACCATCCCCAGCATCATGGCCGTAAGAGCATCGGCGCGCAGGGCAACGTCGATCTGCAGCGCAATCGGTCCGCGGGCATCTTCGACGAGTGCCCAGGTCCACAGCGGGATGATCGTCTCCTGGCCGACGTTGGCGACGTGCTGACCGGCTCGCTCGGCCTGGCGATCCAGCAAGGCCTTGCGAGACACGCTGTCGATGAGCATTAAGCTGAGCACAAAACCCAATACGCAGGCGGCCAGCGCCGGCAGATGGCTGCGCTCCTTGAGAAAACGCTTGCCGAACAGCGCGGTGATGAGCGTAGCCGCCAGCGGCAACGCGGGAATCAGAATGCTAAGGAGGGTGGGATCAGACATGGGTGCGGTAAGCGACCTCCTCCTCGCGCGGCAGGGGCTCCGCACCCGCGGGGGACAGCGTGGGCCAATCTTGCGGGGCCGCTAGCGGGGCCTCGGGCAATTCTTCATCGACGTAGGGGGCCTGATTGGTCTCGCGCAACTGCTGCCAATCGGCGATGTCGAGCGTGCCCTTGCGTTCGAACAGCATGGTAACCAGCGAGAGCGCTACGGCCGCTTCGCAGGCGGCCACGGTGAGAATGAAGATCACGAGAATCTGGCCGCCCCAATCGTTGTGGTAGCGGCCCCACGCGATCAAGTTCACGGCGATGCCCTGAAGCATCATCTCGGCGCAGAGAAACATGATGATCATGTTTCGACGCGCGAGGAAGCCGATCAGACCCAGGCCAAACAGCAGCGCTCCGATGATGAGCGAGTTATGCAGTAGTGCGAGTTCATTCATGACGCGTCGCTCCGACCAAGTCAGGTTCCGATGTTTCGAGAGAACTGCCGGTTGTTGGCCGTGGTCCGCGCCCGCCGAGCTTTGTCGCCACAGCGTCCAACGGTTTCGGCTTGGCCGAACGATCAATGCTGAGGATGGCAATTGCCCCGACGAGGGCCACAAGCAATAGCGTTCCGGCGATTTCCACTGCGATTAGATGCCGCGAAAACATCTCGCCGCCAAGCCGGGCGACATGCTCGGGATTCAGGATGTTCTTGGCCCGATCGCCGGGGTTGCGCACGGGGGGGAGTTTGTTCTCGTCGAGCACGACCAGGATCTGATCCTCCGCGGTATCGAGCGGTTTCGCCAGGCTTGCGGCGAGCGCGGTGTTCAGTTCTCTGAGCTTGG
>JBGTDH010000360.1:0-3728 GCA_041748435.1 Pirellulales bacterium | reverse complement strand
ACGACGATCCCCTCTTGACCGCGCGCCCGCCTGGTGCGCGCACGGCGGCGCGAGTCGTGTTGGACAGCCAGGCGCTGTTATCGACGACAAGCCGGCTGGTGCAAACCGTGCCAGAAGCGCCGGTGCTTGTGGCCTGTGGCCCGCAGTCCTTGGAGGCGGATCGCCGTCGATTGCAAGCTGCCGGCTGCGAGGTGATCGCCCTGAATGCGGCCGAGCATGGGGAGCGGCTGCGCGAGTTGCTGGCGGAGCTTGGACGGCGCCGAATGACCAACGTGCTGGTCGAAGGAGGCGCGACCGTGCTCGGCGAACTGTTCGATGCCGGTCTCGTCGATGAGGTGCTGGCGTTCGTGGCGCCCAAGATCATCGGCGGCGCCAATGCACTCTCCGCCGTCGGAGGAAGCGGCCGCTCGCTGATGTCGGAAGCGCTCACGCTCCCTCACGTCCGCTGGCAGCAGATCGGAGACGATCTGTTGCTGCACGCCCGCTGCAACTCGTAGTGCTGGAGTTCGTAGTACCGGCTTCAGCCGGAAGAACCGCCTCAAGGCGGGACTACGAGACCCGAGGCTCGAAGACGAGCGGCTTTTCCGAGAGCGGATCGGCAATGCGGATCGAGACGTTGCCGGAGAGCAGGTCGTCGATCAAGCGACCCACAACCTGGGCACGCCAGCCCACGGTCAGCGTGGGCGGATCCTTCGATGGCGGCTGCTCCAGACGATAGGCGATGAGTTCCCGCACATCGTTGGGAGTGCCCGCCAAGCTGGCCGCGACGTGGGCATCGCGGCAGATACTGGTTAGCGCGGAAGACAGAAACTGCCCCAACATATTCAACTGCGGGCTGCCGTCCTGCCGCACGATCTCTGGACATTCTGCGTCCGGCAATGCCAACGCCTTTCCGATGGCCTTGGCCAAGTCCGGCACGACGACGCGCAGATCGCGACGCTCGAACCCGCGGATGGCTCGCACCTGCTGCACATCGGCGCTGCGGCGTTTGGCCAGCTCGACAATCAAATCGTCCCGCAACACTTGGCGCGAGGGACAATCGCGCCGTTGCGCCTCTTGCTCGCGCCACAGCCACAACTCCCGCACAATGGCCAGGCTGCGACCGGAGAGCGAAGAGCTGCCGGTGACCTTGCGCCATCGCTGACGGTTGAAGCTATCGGCCACGTCGGACTGCCAGGAGGCCATTTCTTCCGTGAGCCAATCGAGTCGGCCGAGTTGCTCTAAGCGTGAGCCGATCTTCTGCCGCAAGGGAATCAGATGCCGCACGTCTTCCAAGGCGTAATGCACTTGTTTGTCCGACAGCGGCCGGCGACGCCAATCGGTGCGCGTCTCTCCCTTTTGCGCGGCATGCCCAAGGAGCTTGCTCACCAGGTTGCCGTAACCGGCGGGGTATTCCACGCCGATCAGGCCCGCGGCCATCTGCACATCGAAAACATTCGCGGGCATGCGGCCCATAGCCCGCTGGCAGAAGCCCATCTCTTCGCGTCCGGCATGCACGATGATCTCCTTGCCGGGCACGACAATCTGTTGCCAGAACGGCGTCATGTCTCGCACGGCCAGGGGGTCGATGGCCGTAAGCTGGTCCGCCGCGCTCACCTGGATCAGGCATAGTTGCGGCCGATACGAGTGCTCGGAGACGAACTCGGTATCAAAGGCGATCGTTTCTGCCGACGACAGCGTCTGGCAGAGTTGCTCCAACTCGCCCTCGGTGGTGATGAATTCCTGGCTGCCTTTCACGCGCGCCGTTTTCCTTTGCTAGCTTTCTTGGCGGCCTTCTTCTTGGCCGACTTCTTCTTGGCGGCACTCGTGGCCGGCGCCGCTTTGGCCGTGGCCTTCGCTGCGCTCGATTTCCTTCCGCCAAATATGGCGTCCCAGCCGCGGCCGAAGGTCTTGGTCCAACCCGTGTTTAGAATAGTCATGGGGTTGTTGGCTCGATTCTAGATCAATGGTGAGTGAGTTTCTTATACCGAATGCGATGCGGCTGGTCGGCGTCCATTCCCAGGCGGCGGCGGCGCTCGTCTTCGTAGGCCCGGAAGTTGCCTTCGCACCAGTGGACGTAGCTGTCTCCCTCGAACGCCAGAATGTGCGTAGCCACCCGATCCAGAAACCAGCGGTCGTGGCTGATGACCACCACGCAGCCGGCGAAGTTCAAGACGGCTTCCTCCAACGCCCGCAGGGTGTCGACATCCAAGTCGTTCGTCGGCTCGTCCAGTAGCAGCAAATTCGAGCCGCGACGCAGCAGCTTGGCCAGATGCACCCGGTTGCGTTCGCCGCCGGAGAGCGTGCCCACCAGTTTCTGCTGATCCTGTCCCTGAAAATTGAAACGGGCCACGTAGGCCCGCGAGTTAATCTTTCGGCCTCCCATCTCGATCGTGTCGTGCCCGCCGGAGATTTCCTCGTACACGGTCATTTGCGGATCGAGCGCATCGCGATTCTGATCGACATAGCCGAACTCGACCGTGGGTCCCACGCGTATCTCGCCCGCGTCCGGCTGCTCCTGGCCGACCATCATGCGGAACAGCGTGGTCTTGCCCACACCGTTGGGTCCGATGATGCCCACGATCCCGCCGGCGGGCAGGCGAAAGGTGAGATTCTCAATCAGCAGTCGATCGTCGTAGCCTTTGGTCAGCCCCTTGGCCTCGACCACGAGCTCGCCGAGCTTCTTACCGGGCGGAATCTGGATTTCGAACTCCTGGTCGCGCTCCTGGAATTTTTCGCTGGCCATTTTCTCGTACGCGGCGATACGCGCCTTGCTCTTGGCCTGCCGGGCGCGCGGCGACATGCGAATCCACTCCAATTCCCGGTCCAGCGTCTTCTGCCGCGCGGAGGCGGTTTTCTCCTCGCGGAAGAGGCGATCTCTTTTCTGCTCCAGCCACGACGAATAATTCCCTTCCCACGGAATGCCGCGGCCGCGATCGAGCTCCAGAATCCAGCCGGCCACGTTGTCCAGGAAGTAGCGATCGTGCGTCACCGCCACGACCGTGCCCGGATACTCGGCCAGATGCCGCTCCAGCCAGGCCACGCTTTCGGCATCCAGATGATTCGTCGGCTCGTCCAAAAGCAGCAGGTCCGGCTTCTGCAGCAGCATGCGACACAGCGCCACACGACGCCGCTCTCCGCCGGAAAGTGTGGCCACCTTGGCGTCGGCCGGCGGAAGCTGCATGGCGTCCATGGCAATCTCCACCTGCCGATCCAACTCCCAGGCGTTCAGCGCTTCGATCTGATCCTGAACGCGAGCCTGCTCTCCCAGCAGCTTCTCCATGGCGTCTTCGTCCATCGGCTCGCCCAGGCGCATATTAATCTGGTCGTACCGATCGAGCAGCCCGCGAATCGGCGCGACCGCTTCCTGCACGTTGCCCATCACGTCCTTGTCGGGATTGAGCTGCGGCTCTTGCGGCACAAAGCCCACGGAGAAACCATCGGTCAGGCGGGCTTCGCCGTCGAAATCTTTGTCCATCCCAGCCATGACGCGCAGGAGGGTACTCTTGCCCGAACCGTTGCGGCCCAGGACGCCAATCTTGGCCCCCGGATAGAACGCCAGCCAGATTTCCTTGAGAACCTCCCGCTGACCATGCTTCTTGGTGAGGTTCTGTATCTGATAGATGAACTGCTGACCCATAACAACAATTGCCTCACAACCCCGGAGATGACGACACGGCAACGACCCGCGTGCCGAACTGCGGGAGATTATATTCGCGGGCAAACTGACCGATCGCGTAGAACCCGTG
>JBGTDH010000359.1:0-4422 GCA_041748435.1 Pirellulales bacterium | reverse complement strand
TGGCGCAAGTGGAACGGGAGCTGGAGCGCGATAGCGAGCGCCTGCAAGAATACGTTGAGGAGTTGCGCGAGCTGGGAGTCGAACCCAAGAACGGGCCCGATGGCCTGGTAGATTTCCCCTGCGAAATGGACGGCCGCGTCGTGTGGCTGTGCTGGAAGCTGGGCGAGACCGAGGTGCTCTACTGGCACGAGCTCGAGTCCGGCTTCTCCGGACGCCAGCCGCTGGTGGCCGGCAGCGTGGCGGGCGATCTTGGTCACGGATTGTTGGACGGAGGAGCGATCGAATGACGCCGATTTCCATTGCAGCCTACTTGGCGCTGTTCACCGGCGTCGGCATCGCGTTCCTCTTCGCCAACCTGCTGGTGGGCAAATTCCTGCGTCCGCACGATCCGCACGCAGAGAAGCTGGAAGTTTACGAATGCGGCGAACCCACCATCGGCTCCAGCTTCGTGCAGTTCGATCTGCGGTTTTACGTCGTCGCCCTGCTGTTCATCATTTTCGACGTGGAAGTGGCCTTCTTCTTTCCCTGGGCTAATGTGTTCGGCAAGTCGACGCAGTTGATGGATAAGAACTTCGGCGATGTGGCCGTGGCGCGGGCCGACGCCCTGATCGAGAAGCCCCGCCCCCAATGGACCGACGCCGACCGCCAGCAGGCGCAGACTGCCGCCGATAACATGGTGGCCGCCAAGTTCAGCGAGCTCGGCGTCATTCCCGCCCGCATGGATCGGATTCTGGAATCTCCCTCCACCGAGGCGCGGGACAACATTCGCGAGGTGCAGAATGTCTCACGCGGCCTGGCCCAGATGTCGCTGGTCGATATCGGCGTCTTCTTTGCCGTCCTGATGGTCGGATTCTTCTACGTCTGGCGTCGCGGCGATCTCGATTGGGTGCGGGCCGTCAGCCGCGAGCGGGCCAGCGCCTCCGACCGCGGACCTGCGCTCGCCGTGATCGAAGAAGCATCCGCGCTCAGTGCCTGATCTCACCAATCAATAACGACTCTGTGGAGAATCGATGAGCGGCCAGACTTGTCTCGATCGGCTCAAGCATCGCTTCGGCGATAAAGTTACCGGCGGCAGTCTGGACGCCCTCGATCCGTGGGTGGAAGTGGCCCCCGCCGCGCTCGTCGAGGTTTGCACTTACTTGCGCGATCAGCCCGACCTGCGGTTCAACTATCTCAACTGCATCACCGCGGTCGATTTCCTGGAGACCGATCCCAAGAAGGCCGCCAAGGTCTCGTGGCAGCCGCACCTGGAGGTGGTCTATCACCTCTGGAGCGTGCCCAACCGCGTGAGCCTGGTGGTGAAGGTGATGCTGCCGCATTGGAAAGACGATGTGGCCGGCGAGTTGCCCGAGCTTCCCACCGTGAGCGATGTCTGGCGCACCGCCGATTGGCACGAGCGCGAAGTCTACGATCTCAGCGGCGTGCGGTTCATCGACCATCCCAATATGCGTCGCATCCTCTGCCCCGAAGACTGGCTCGGCTACCCACTCCGCAAAGACTACGAAATGCCGCTGGAGTACCACGGCATCCGCGGCAGGTAGCCCCTCTCCCTTTGGGAGGCAGGGGTGAGGGCCAACGAAATGGCGAGATTTATTTCTCGCACCCCGTTGGCGCTTTCGCGGGTTCCATGGACGGCGAGTTTGCTCGCTCGGCGCGCATTTTCGAGGCGCGTTGTCGGGAAATCCCGTCTCCGTGCCCCGAAATTCAGATTCCCGCGGAATTCGATGATGTTCTCCGGCTATGCCGGATGCACAAGTCGTCGCATGGATTCGCGAGAAGTACACTGCTGTTGCTGCAGACCTTGACGAGCGCGCGCGAAGACGATGGGGCGCCGCGGAAGCACGCTCTTTGGGCTGGGGTGGAATCGAGGCCGTCGCGGCGGCAACGGGACTTTCCGACCGGACCCTTCGGAACGGAATCAAAGAACTTGACGATCCCAATGCACCTCCAGCAACACAGCAGCGACGTTCTGGCGCCGGCCGAATGTCTCGCGAGTTCGAGCAACCGGGGCTGGTCGACGCACTGGAGACACTCGTTGAATCCGGCACGCGCGGCGATCCGATGTCGCCGCTTCGCTGGACGTGCAAGAGCACTCGCACCCTGGCGAGCGAACTCACGCGGCAGGGGTTCACGATTAGCTGTAACACCGTGGGGCGGTTGCTCCGCACCTGCGGGTACAGCTTGCAAGCGAACCGCAAGACTCTCGAAGGCAAGCAGCATCCCGATCGAGATGCGCAGTTCCGACACATCAGCCGACGCGTGAGCGCGTTCCAGCGCGCCGGCCAACCGGCCATCTCGGTGGACACGAAAAAGAAGGAACCGCTGGGAAAAATGAAGAATCCGGGCCGTACCTACCGACGCAAGGGCGACCCGGTCCGCGTAACCACTCATGACTTTCCGGACAAAGAACTCGGCAAGGCGGTCCCCTATGGCGTAAATGTCTCATTCTCATCTCCGAACATCACCGGCGACTTTTGCTGGCTCCCATCGGGATGAAGAACGTCACGATGGCAGAACCCGTGAGCATTGTCGTACCGAACGACGGCGCGCCAAGCGGCGTCGTGCAATATCTCAAGTTGCACAGTGAAATGCACAATACGATTGCCGATGCGTTGATAGGCGCATCGCAGACGTGCGCTTCCGGGATCGAGCTCGACAAACCAGTGTCGCTCCATACATCAACAACTCCCTGACTGCCCTTATTATAGCCGTGGGGAGTTGACAAACCCACGACGTTTTTCGCTCGGCCTTGGCGTATTCCACCTCCACAAGGCGCGTGTACGTTATGCTCACATCCTCACTGTGATGACGATTCTGCTATGCCACATCCTGCACCCCAGCTTGTTCGTGCCATCCAGCGCTGGGATTTGGTGGCGCTGGTCGTCAATAGCGTCATCGGCGCGGGCATCTTCGGACTGCCTTCCACCGTTTACAAACTAACGGGCACCTACAGTCTGGCGGCATTCCTGGTGTGCGCCGTGCTGGTGGTGTTGGTGGTGTTGTCCTTTGCCGAAGTGACGAGTCGTTTCACGCTGACGGGCGGCCCCTACCTGTATGCCCGCGAGGTGTTCCCGCCGTTGATCGCGTTTCAGATCGGCTGGCTGTTGTGGCTGACGCGGCTCTCCGCCTTCGCGGCCATCTCCAATCTGGTGGTGGTGTACCTCGGGCACTTCTGGCCGGGCACTCAGGAGTTTGCATGGCGAGCGGCGATCATCACCACCCTGGTGGTGACGCTCACGGCGCTCAACATCATCGGCGTGCGCAAGTCGGCGCTGTTCAGCAATGTTTTTACGATCGGCAAGCTGCTGCCGTTGGGGCTGTTCATCCTTGTGGGGCTGGTTTACATCGAGCCCGCGCGTTACTCGCTTGACACGCCGCCGGCCTTCCCCGCGTTCTCCAGCGCCGTGCTGCTCTTGGTCTACGCCTTCACGGGCTTTGAGATTCCCGTCATCGCGGCGGGGGAAGTTCACGATCCCCGGCGGAACTTTCCGTTTGCCCTCGTCACCGGCATCAGCGTGGTGGTAATTGTGTACGTGATGATTCAGTTTGTCTGCATCGGCACGCTGCCCGATCTGGCCACGTCGGAGCGACCCCTGGCCGATGCCGCCACGCGCTTCCTCGGCGCCGCGGGGGGCGCGATCATCACCTGCGGCGCCTTGATCTCAATGACGGGCACCTTAAGCGTGACGCTGCTGGCCGGTTCGCGGATGCCGTTTGCCATGGCCGAGCAAGGGCAGCTTCCCCTGTGGCTGGCACAGACCAGCGCGCGTTTCCAAACGCCCCATGTGTCGATTGTGCTTTCGGCCGCGGTCATCCTGGCGCTGGCCCTCTCCGGCACGTTCGTGCATCTGGTCACGTTGAGCACGATTGCCCGCTTGTTCATTTACGCCGCCACCTGCATCGCTCTGATGTTGCTGCGCCGCCGCAGCGACTATCCGGCCTCGTTCCACGCGCCCGCCGGTGTTTTTCTGGCGTCCTGCTCGCTGTTTCTCATCGCCTGGCTGTTGGCCAACGTGACCTGGGACAAAGCCCTGTACGTTGGCCTCGCACTCGCCGCCGGCCTCTTGCTCTCCCTGCTTTACCGCCCCGGCCCCGACCCACCGCTTGCGGCTTAGCGGCTTCATTTCGTTTCTCAACGCGTCCGATTGGTGCGGATCATCTGTTCCATTTGCTCGCCCTGCGGCGGGACAAAGGCCGCCGGCTTTGGCTTGGCCGAGGTGAGGGGCAGCGAGTCACGCCACGTGGCTTGGGCCTGCTCGAGCGTGGCGTTCGCAACGTCACGCGCGCCTCGATATCATCTGGACATGAATCTGGCGACACCGATGGCGTTGGCGTGGGCCGCGTTGGCTGTGCCGATCGTGATCTTCTACATCCTGAAGATCCGGTTGCGGCGCGTGCCGGTCACGACGGCACTTTTCTGGT
>JBGTDH010000358.1:0-7248 GCA_041748435.1 Pirellulales bacterium | reverse complement strand
GCGGCGGTCCGCCGGCCAACTCTCCGCGCGTGGCTGCCGCTCCCAGCGGTCCCCAGCTCACGCCGCAGCAGGTGACGCCGGCCGCCGAGCATCCGGTGATGCCGATTCTGCGTTGGGCCGAGGGGGCCAAACGCAACCTCGAAAACGTGCCGGACTACTCTTGTACGATCGTCAAGCGCGAGCGCATCGACGGCGAGCTGTCCCAGCATCAGCACATGTTTCTGAAGGTTCGCCACAAGCCGTTCAGCGTCTATATTTACTTCCTGGGACCAGACGACGTGAAAGGCCAGGAGGCGATCTGGGTCGAAGGGAAGAACAATGGCCATCTCCTGGCTCACACCACGGGCATCAAGGACACGCTGGTAGGCACGCTCACGCTCAAGCCCGATAGTGCGATGGCCATGAAGGGCAACCGGCATCCCATCACCGAGATCGGCCTGTTGAACCTGACGCGCAAGACCATCGATGCCTGCCAACGCGGGCTGCATTACACGGATACCGATATCCGCTTCATTCCCGGCGCTAAGCTCAACGGCCGGCAATGCACCTGCATGCAGAGTACGCATCCCTCGCGGCGGCGTGACTATCCCTACCACCTGACGCGGCTGTTTGTGGACGACGAACTGAGCCTGCCGATCCGCTACGAGGCCTACGAGTGGCCGGCCAAGGCGGGCGAGCAGCCACCGCTGGCCGAGGAGTACACCTACCTGAACCTGAAGTTCAACAACAGCTTCACCGACGCCGACTACGACATCAAGAACCCCAACTACCGCTTCCGCTAGCTCGCAACGCGAGTAGTCTCCCGGCGGGCTGTTCGCCTGCCGGCAATCTTTATCACAATAAAGTTTGTTGATCCGTTGTTCCCTGCTACAATCCCCAACGATGCTCCAACTCGCCACGTTGAAGCGGGCTAGTGTGGCGCATGGTTCCCGTGTTCAGGGCGCAAGGGCGCAGGACTACTTCCGTTGGAGGTTTATATGAAGCGTCGCAGTCTTGTCGGACGCCGTGGATTCACGCTCGTCGAGTTGCTCGTCGTCATCGCCATCATCGGTATCCTCATCGCCTTGCTGTTGCCCGCCGTCCAGGCCGCCCGCGAGGCCGCCCGCCGCACGCAATGCACGAACAACCTCAAGCAAATCGGCTTGGCTGTGCATACCTTTGCAGACACAAGGAAACGGGTTCCCCAAATCTGGCGTCAAACCCGCACGAATCCGCGGACGACGGTCTCGATGTATTACGATTTGTTGCCGTACATGGAAAACGAGGCCGTCTACGAAAAGGGGCAGAACACCCCGTTCACAAGCATATTGAATGACAGTCTTTATGCTTGCAACATGGTCATTCCCCACTTTCTCTGTCCGACCGATCCTTCGGGCGACAGTAATCTGATGGGAACGGATGGGAATCCGCTGACGCCCATTTTCTATCCCAGTCCGCCGTCTCCTGCCCCGAACACCGAACGCTGCGCTACCGGGATGTGCTATGCCGGAAACATCATGGTATTCGATCCGAACCCAAGGGAGTGCTTTGCGAGTTCGACGGAACCCAATTGCCCGGGCGGGTTTGTTGGAAACAGTGCCGAGACGGGTCCCGCTAAAGGTACACTAAATGAGGCCATGCTGGATGGCACGTCCAATACGATTGCCTTTGCCCATCGGTACAAACTCTGCATCAGTTCCACCTTCGGATTCACCAATAACCTGTGGTGGAGCTATGCCCGCAACTCGAACGGCCTCAAGCAGACGGCTGGTTTTGGCTGGGGAGATTATCGGCGCCCTCAGCCTGCCCCTTTCACGATGGCGCCCAAGGGGAGTTACATCAACGGGGTGACCTCGGGCGCTTCGTTCACGTCGGGTTCGCAAGGCGGCAACGCCGGCACGGGCATCCCCTTCCAAGTGGCCGTCCGACCAAACGCCTGCCAACAAAATGTGACGCAGTCTCCTCACCCCAGTGTGACCGTGGTCGGGCTTGGGGATGGCAGCACTCGCTCAATCTCTGTCTCCATTTCAACGATTATTTGGCATCGTGCGTGCCATCCAGCCGACGGCATAGCTCAGGGCAGTTTCTAGTCACGAAAGAGCGTTCGCGTCAATCCTGAAGCAATTATGCCAAGCTGGCGTCACTTCCCTTTGGAGATAATCTTGATGAAAAGGTCCGCGGCCAATCCTGCGTGCGTCCTTGTGATCTGCGTCCTGATTTGTGCGCCCGGTTGTGATGGCGGGCCCAAGGTCGTTCCCGTCGCTGGCATCGCCACCGTCGATGGCAAACCGCTCTCGGGGTTCGTTGTTACCTTCATTCCCGACGCGGAGAAGGGCAACACGGCCGAGATTGACTGCTCCGGGCGACTTGGAGACGACGGCCGCTTCTCGATTACGACGGACGACAGGTACAATCAGTACAAAGGCGCCCCGCCGGGTTGGTACAAAGTCACGATCTGGTCGACAGATGATAAGAAGATCCCTGTCGATGCGAAGTTCGAAGGCTTCAAGACCACGCCGCTGGCAATCGAGGTGGTGGCCGATGCGCCGGAGGGTGCTTACGATCTGAAGTTCACCAAGTAACCAGGCTCCGATGTCGCAATCTCCGTTTGGCGATCCTCCCGCTGCAAATCCTTATCAGTCGCCGGCGGCAATGCCGGCTGGCGCGGAGGGTGCGGGCTTTGGTGCAGCGGGGGTCACGCCGCGGTCCATCCAATTGCTGGCGGCTACGCGACCGTGGGTCCGGTTTCTTAGCGTTGTCGGCTTCGTCATTGCCGGCTTGACGGTGCTTGGCGGGTTGTTTGCCGTCGCTTTTGGACTGTCGCAAGGGCAGTTCGAGATGGTCGGAGCGGCCGTAGTCTATGTCTTGATTGCTTTACTGTATTTCTTCGGGGCGCTGCACCTCGGCCGGTACGCCAGCCACATCAGCATTCTGGAAACGAATGCCTCGATCCAGTCTTTGGAAGATGCGCTCGCCGCGCAAAAGACATTCTGGCGCTTCGTCGGCATTCTGTTCGCCGTCGTCATGGCCATCTCCGCCGTCCTGATTGTCCTGGGAATTGTGATTGGACTCGCTGCGCTGGTCTTTCGCAGTTGATCTGCACTTCGCGCCGCACCGCCGCATAATGTAGGTGGGTTCTCCGAAACCCGCTGCCGGTCTCGGAGAGACCGGGCTACATTGGCAGACCGCCTGACTCACCATTTCACGATGGACAAAGCACGATGCTTCGTCAACGCTAAGTGTTGGGGGTAGGGTTGCACACTCATGCGATGCATCGGCTGGTGCGAGTTGGGATTGGCCCAAGCGATTGCCTTTGTGAGCTGTTTCTTTGCGCGCTTGACGTCTTTGCGGTAAGCTTCCGTCGTCAAGGGGCTCACGGACCATCGCGGAAACATCGAAGGATTTTCACCGCGAGGTCGCCAAGAGCGCAAAGAAGGAGGAAACAGGATGGAGAAGCCGCGAGAAGAGATGAACGCGTCGCCACGCAGATTGTGGATGCAATCTTGACAGTGCATCGCGCTTGAGGGCCTGGACTTCTGGAGTCGGCCTATCAGGCTTGCCTGGCCCACGAGCTGCGCAGCCGCGAGATCGAAGTACGGCGTGAAGTGTCGATGCCCGTTCATTATCACGGTTTGGAGATCGATGTCGGATACCGGCTTGACTTGTTGGTGGCGGAGTGCGTTGTTGTGGAAAACAAGGCAGTGCATTCGTTAGCCCCGATCCACGAGGCTCAGTTGCTCACCTATTTGAAGTTGTCTGATTATCGGCTGGGCTTTCTGGTCAATTGAAACGTGCCGCTTATCAAGGACGGTATCAAACGAATGGTCAACAAACTGTAACCCCACTCGCTACCGCTTTGTCATGGCAACCGTCCCTGGTTACCAAGCACCACTAACCCCATTTCCTAGACCTGACGCAGCACTAGCCATCGAAACGCACGTGCCCCTGGATCAAGCGACTCACGTCGTGCTGCTTACGCCGCAAGGACGCGGCGCGCTGGCCGTACTCGTCGTGTACGGGCCTTTGGCCGCCGCCGCGGTGGAGCGACAGTTCCGTCCGGCGGCACGGCGGAGGACCCTCTCCGATTTTTCCCACGGACGCATTGTGTTCGGCCGCTGGGGGTCGGATTCCGGGGAGGAGATCGTGGTTTGCCGGATGGGCGAATCGCAGATCGAGGTGAGTTGTCATGGCGGGTTGTGGGCCGCCCGACGCATTCTCCAAGATTTGATCCGGGCCGGATGCACGGAAATGTCGTGGCGTCGCTGGCTGGAGCTGGTGGGCACGGAGGGGGCGGTGGAGGTGGAGGCGCTCGTGGCCTTGGCGCACGCCCGCACCGAGAGAGCAGCATCCATCCTGCTCGATCAGATGCAACGCGCCTGGCAGGAGGAAATCGTCCGACTTGTGGAACTCGCACGCATGGCCCCGGCGCAGGCTGCCGAGAGAGTGCGCGTGCTTCTCGAGCGAGCTCCGTTAGGGATGCACCTCACCGACCCGTGGAAGATTGTGCTCGCCGGGCGGCCGAATGTCGGCAAGAGCAGCCTGATTAACGCGCTAGTGGGCTACCAGCGCGCCATCGTGTTCGATCAGCCGGGGACGACGCGCGACGTACTCACCGCGGCCACCGCCATCGAAGGCTGGCCGGTCGAGATGAGCGACACCGCCGGACTGCGGGACAGCGGCGATCTGCTGGAAGCCGCCGGAGTCGCGCGTGCTCGCGAAGAGATGCAGGCGGCCGACGTGCTACTGCTGGTGTTCGATCAATCGCAACCTTGGACCACGGAAGATGCCCATCTGCTGCGCGACTGGCCGAAGGCCGGAGTCGTGTACAACAAAAGCGATCTGGCTCCGGCAGCGTCGGACAATCTTCCCGTTGGGCTGATTACGAGCGCGGCCACGGGCGCGGGAATCGACGCATTGCTGGCGTGGCTGGCGTGTCGTTTAGTATCGGACCCTCCGCAGCCCGGCGCGGCAGTGCCTTTCACGGGGCGACAAGTTCAGCTTCTGGAACAGACGGAGATCAACTTGATCGCCGGACGGGTTCCGAAAGCACTCGCCCAATTGCAAGAGATCTTGGGTTAACCCGGGCGTTGGCTGGGGAGCGCTTTGTCCGAAATGTCTTTGCGGCACCAGGCGCCGTCCCAGCGGATCTTCTTCACCGCGGTATAGGCTTGCAGCTTGGCCGCCGCGATGCTCGTGCCCAATGCCGTCACGCCCAACACGCGTCCGCCGGCGGTAACCACCTGGTTGCCGGAGGTGGCGGTGCCGGCGTGAAAGACTTTCACGTCCGGGACCTGGGCTGCGTCTTCCAAACCGCGAATTGGCTTGCCCTGATCATAAGCGCCCGGATAGCCGGCGCTGGCCATCACCACGCAGACGCTGGGGCGCGGGTCCCACACCAGCGGTTCGATCTCGTGCAGCCGGCGATCGATCACCGCCTCCAGCACATCCACAAGATCACTCTGCAACCGCATCAAGAGGGGCTGACATTCCGGATCGCCGAAGCGGACGTTGTACTCCAGCACCTTGGGGCCTTGATGCGTGAGCATCAGCCCGGCGTAGAGCACGCCGCGAAACGTGCGCCGCGCCCGCTTCATGGCATGCACGGTGGGCACCAGCACGCGTTCTTCGATGCGGTGCAAGAGCTCCGCATCGACAATGGGCGCCGGGCAGTAGGCGCCCATCCCGCCCGTGTTGGGGCCGGTATCGCCATCGAAGGCGGCTTTGTGATCCTGGGCCGGCGGCAACGTGACGATGGTGTGCCCGTCCGTCAGAGCCAGCACACTGACCTCCTGGCCATCCAGCCGTTCTTCGATCAGGAGTTGATTGCCGGCCGCGCCAAACTCCTTGCTGCGGGCGATGCGGTTCACGGCGTCGATGGCCATCGCTCGCGTACTGCACACCACGACGCCCTTGCCGGCGGCCAGGCCATCTGCCTTGACCACCACGGGCGCTTCCTCACGATCGGTGAGGTACGTGATAGCGTGATCGGCATTGCGGAACACGCGGTAATCGCCGGTCGGCACATCGGCGTGGCGCAGCAGGTTCTTACAGAAAACCTTGCTGGACTCCAACTCCGCCGCGGCTTTGCTCGGTCCGAAGATGCGCAGCTTCTCCGCCTGAAACGCATCGACAATGCCTTCGGACAGCGGCTGCTCGGGACCTACCACCGTTAGCCGCACGGCGTTCTCTTTGGCAAAGCGGATGAGCCGCGGAAAATCGCTGGCGGAAATATCGACATTCTCGGCCTCGTGGGCCGTGCCCGCATTGCCTGGCGCCACGAACACGCGTCCGACGCGGGGACTCTGGCCAATCTTCCAGGCCAAAGCGTGCTCTCGGCCGCCGTTGCCGACAATCAGCACGTTCATAAAGTTATTGAGGGCAAGATTGCGAGGGATGGAGGGATCGCCTCAATTATCTACTTCCCGGCCGCGAAAGAAAGGCGGAGGCGGGACGATTCGGCGAAAAGCGCCAGGCGTATCGGCGTGCGATCAGGCAGACTCATGCCCCGACGCCAGCCGTGCCAGCATGCCGTTGCTAGCACGGCTGCGATTTTTCAGCCAAATTCTCGCTTTTCCAACCGGGGAGCGCGGGTATACTGCTGCACTTGAAAGGAGGCTCGCCAGGGCGGCGAGCAGGCGATTCGATCTGTACCAGGGAGGGATTTAGGATGACGCGCATTCCGTTGAACACTCGCGCCGGGCAAGCCAAGGATCTGAAAGTGCGGCTGGAGATGAGCACGGCCGAGATTGGACTTTCCGTCCGCACTACCAATTGCCTCGAGGAGAAGGGGGTATTCACCGTCAACGATCTGCTGCACTGCAAGCGGGACGATCTGTTGAGCATCTCCAACTTTGGAGAGAAGACGCTGGAAGAGGTCTACAAGGCGCTGGAGGGCATCGGCTTTTACCGCCCGCCCGCCCCCACTCGCCGGCCGGCCTTGCACGCCCGCCAGGCCGTGGGCGTGTAGATCGCGGTAAGACATTCACATCGGACAAGACCGCTGGCTTTTGCCGCGGTCTTGTCGTTTCCAATCCCAGCTTGGGGATTGATGCACGTGCGCAGATCGCGTCTATTGGCGGTTTCGGCGGCGCCGGTGTTTCGATCGTCTCGGCGGAAGGGTCGCAGTGGTAAGCATGGCGTCAGGCGACCGGGGGTACTCGATCGAGGAGGGCGTCCTTACCCCCGACGAGTGCCAAGACATAGCCCGCGAGTTCGACGCCGACATCCGCCGCTCCCGCGCCGGAGCACGGCACCTGATGCGGGTTTCCG
>JBGTDH010000357.1:0-3079 GCA_041748435.1 Pirellulales bacterium | reverse complement strand
AAACAATAGCACACGATCGTAGTGCAGCACGATCAAGGGCGCCGTGGCCACCACTTCCTTGGTCGCCATGCCGAGAGCGCAACACACGATGGCCAAGGCATCCCACGCGGGAAACCGGGGGCAGCCCTGCGCGCGGATGGCGGCATACAGCGTCATCAAATAGAACAGGCCGGAGAGCGATTCGGCCCGTTGAATGATGTACGTGACCGACTCCGTTTGCAGCGGATGCAGGCCCCACAGCAGGGCGCACGCAAAGGCCAGCCCGGTCGCGCGCGAACCAACACGCGCCGGCCAGCGCGGGAGCATTAGCGTCCGCCGCACGACGCCGTACAGCGCCAACGTAGCCGCCATGTGAATCAGGAGGTTGAACACGTGATAGCCGCGCACGTTTAACTCGCCCAGCGCGTAGTTCACGGCCAGCGAGAGATTCACCACGGGCCGCGCATCGATGGTCCGGCCCCCCCTGTCTTCCGGGAACAGCACGCCCGAGATCGGCCGCAATTGACGAATGCTCGGATTCTGCGGGATCGACTTCAGATCGTCGAAGATAAACTCGCCTTCGAGACTGTTGCTATACGCCAACGCCAGACACAAAATCAGCCCGGCGGCGGGCAAGAGCCTTCGCCCCAGAGATTCGCGGTGTTCGGGCACAGCGGAGTCAGTCACGCGACGCTCCGATCACACGTTGGTCCATTGTCCGGTTTTGGCGCTGGCCAGCACCGCATCGCAAACCTTTTGCGTTTCCAAGGCATCGCGGAACGTCGGTCCCACGGGCTGCTTTTTGGCCAGGCCTTCCAGAAAATCTGCCACCTGATGCACGAAGCTGTGCTCGTATCCGATTTGCAAACCGGGCACCCACCACTTTCCCATGTAGGGATGATCGCCATCGGTCACGTGAATACTCCGCCAGCCGCGCAAGGCGCCTTCATCGCGATGATCGAACCATTGCAGCCGATGCAGGTCGTGCAGGTCCCAGAAGATCGAGGCGTGCTCGCCGTTGATCTCGAATGTGTACAGCGCCTTATGCCCGCGGGCATAACGGGTCGATTCGAACGTGGCCAGCGAGCCGTTGGAAAAGCGGCACAGGAAGGCGCAGGCATCGTCGATACCAACTTTCTCCACCTTGCCCGTGAGGTTGTGCTGCCGTTCTTTGATGAAGGTCTCCGTCATGGCCGAAACATTTTGGATGCTGCCGTTGAGCCACAGCGCCGTATCGATGCAATGGGCCAGCAGATCGCCGGTGACGCCGCTGCCCGCCGCGGCCGCATCCAGCCGCCACAGACCTTGCCCGCCTTGCGGTAGGTCAGCGGAGATCGTCCAGTCCTGAAGAAACTTCGCCCGGTAATGAAAGATTCGGCCCAGCTTGCCTTCGTCGATGAGTTGCTTAGCAAACGTCACGGCCGGGATGCGGCGATAGTTGTACCAGACGATGTTCGGCACGCCGGCCTTCTCGACCGCCCGGCACATCTCCTCTCCCTCCGCCACATTCATCGCCAGCGGCTTCTCGCACAGAATGATCTTGCCCGCCTGCGCCGCGGCGATGGCAATCTCCTTATGCAAATTGTTGGGCGTGCAGATATCGACCGCATCGATATCCTTGCGGGCCAGCAGCTTCTTCCAAGCGGTCTCGATCGACTCGTAGCCCCACTTCTCGGCGAACTCCTTGGCCTTGCCCTCGTCGCGGGCGCACACGGCTTTCAAGACCGGCCGATACTCCAGATCAAAAAAGTTGGAGACCGAGCGATACGCGTTGCTGTGTGCCCGGCCCATAAAGCCGTAGCCGATCATGCCGAGGTTGAGGGGTTTGGTCATGGTGTTTCTCAGGGTGTAACTGGGAATGCCAAATGTCGAAATCCAAATGAAGAAAGAATGTCGAAGCTCAAATGATTAAATGTCGAAGGGGAGGCGGCTGAGTTCAGGGCTGGCTTTTGCGCCGCCCGAGGTAGATCGAGCCGAAGATCAGGTTCAACTCTTTGGCTTCTTGCCAATGCGTTCTTGCTTCCTCCTTCCGTTCGGGTGCTTGCAGATGCTGATTCGGTAGCGAAACTCCTTTTTGGCGCCGGCGTCGTCGGCCTCGCAATCGTTGGCCCCGATGCTCGTGCCCGCGCGAACCAATTGCGGAATCAGGGGCTCCGTAATGGGATCCCGTGGAACACGCTTCGCAAAGCCAATGGTGGCCTCTCCAAACCGCGCCGTGCGCTCCTCCAGATCGTAATGTGGCCCCTGTGCCCTTTGGTCATTCGACATTTGGGCTTGCATTCGGATTTCGGCATTCGACATTATCGCTCCTATCGCCTATCCACGCAGCCCATTCGATCTCAGGATCTGATCCGCCCACGCGTCGTCCTCCGGCGAGAGCGGCGGCGACGGCGGAGACGTGTAATCGATGCGTTCCGGATAGGGACCATAGCCGCAGGCCTGATGGAACACGTTTGAAGATCCAGCACGGCGTCCTCGTCGCCTTCCCCGAGTGGAATGCGAACTCGCGGAAGTGGATTGAGTATCCCCGCGCACGCAACTGCGGCTGCATGATCCGCACGGTTTCGTTGATCAGCTTGTCATGGAATCCCGGCCAGATATCCGGAGATTCCAGCCACGGATCCATGCCGGGGAATGGGCTAGGCACGATTTGAGCTCTCTTCGCCAATCCTAATTATAGTTGCGTCCAACCAATCGCGGCTCCAGCCTAGCGCGTTCTCGGACGTTTGGCAAGGTACTGCTCTATCTCCTAGAATCAGCGAGGTGATGGTCTTGCAAGACGCTTATTATGTGCCGAATGCGGCGTGCTCGGCTCGATTCTCGTTGTGGGGCAGCGGACGCACGGGCTCGCCCGTGAACTTCGGGACATCGTTGAGTGTGCGCAGCCGGTGATCGTGGCGATGCAGTGGGTGCCTGACGATGAACACCGCGAATCGTTTTTGGAGATTTACACGGGCCGGGGAGAAACCAAACGAACGAGAAGTACACGCGGATAGTCGATTTCGCGGCGAATGGAGAAGGCATCGGCGTGGTTCCTGCGTCTTGTCGATCAACTCCCGGTGCAATGTGCTCAGCGCGGATTCGCTCGGCGCGGCCGCGC
>JBGTDH010000356.1:0-4886 GCA_041748435.1 Pirellulales bacterium | reverse complement strand
GTCATTGCCAGTAATGACGGACTCTGGCGAACTACCGCTCGGCGTCCATCAGGCCACGCTGCGGGAAGCCCTCGCATGCTTTGCTGTTGGCAATCCACAACGAATCGCGGTTGGGGAGCGATTGGAACGGATCTATCACCGGGCGATGGCAACCGGGCACGTGGCGCGATTCGTCGTGTTCGGATCCTTCGTCACGGATAAGCCAGAGCCCAACGACGTCGATGTGTTCCTCATCATGGAAGATTCTTTCGACGGCGACACGCTGCGGGGCGAAACGGCGGTGCTCTTCGATCACGCTGCAGCAGACGCACATTTTGGGGCCAGCGTGTTCTGGGTGCGTCGGCTGGCAGCTATCGGGGGCGAAGAGGCAATGGTAGAGTATTGGCAGGCCAAACGGGGTGGCGAACGACGCGGGATCATCGAGATTGTTGAGGAGAGGGATGATTAAGGACGAACAAGAACTCGAATCGACTTTGGAACGTATTCGACATTTTCAGGCGCAGGTCAGGCACTTGCGCAAGGTCGAGACGAATCCCACGAACTATCGACTTTCGGCATCCGGCTTTATTGCGGAAATCGATCGAATGCAACTGGAAGTCCGTGAGTATCTGAGCTTACTTCCTTCGCAGATGGAAGTTTCCGCTTGACTTTCGGTAGTCGGCTGGCGACGACGCAAGTGTAATCAGGCAGCGTCTTGCACGTCGACGAGCAACTCCACGGCGGCGCGGGCCAGGTCGACGTTCCCGAGCGAGCCGATCAGCTTCAGCATCGCCAGAACCTGCTCGTCGCTCATGTTCTGCCCAGCGGCCGCCAGCGCGGCTTTGGCTTGCTCCAGATTGATGACCTGCGGTGCGCTCGTCATGTGCAGCTCCTCGTTAGGCAGCGTCGCGGGTGACGCGAGACTTGGCCAGCGACATGTGCGGCCGCGGGATGACTCTCCCCGCCGCGGCCGAGGCTGCCGGGGCGGTGTTGCTCTCCGGCATCAACTCGCGATGCCGTTGGCGCTGGGCGCCCAGACCGCACCAGGCCAGCATGCGCCCCAAGGCACGCGTCAGGCCGAGGGGGGAGGGCAGTCCGCGGACGAATTCACTGGTCACCATCCAAAGATGGGCAGCCATCGCCTTGACCCATTGGCCATCGGGCACGTGCCGCAGGAACAATCGCTCTGCTTCCAGCCCCGCGCGGAAGCCGGCCTTGCGAGTCCCGCTCTCCTCCGCAGCCCGCATCTTTGCCTGAGGATCGAGCAGCAGCCGATAGCCGGCGGCCCGCAAGCGAATGGCCAGATCGACATCCGCCGTGTGACCCAAGGCCGGATCGAGTCCACCGGCGGCTTCCAGCGCGGCCTTGCGATAAAACCCGGCCAACACGCTTGGGCCGAGGATCTGGCTGGTCCACGGACCCAGGCTGCCCACCTCGCGGCCGAGGCCCATTTGGCACACCGCGCCGCCGCAACTCATGCCGACACCCGCCGTGACAATCTCCTTGAAGTCTTCGGCGGACAGCACCAGTGGGGCCACGGCCGCCACCTGCGGATCGCGAAAATGCCGCATCGGGCTGGCGGTCCAACCCTCCACGGCCTCGACGCCGCAGGCCAGCACATGCACGATCGGCGCCTGACTCTCGGCGATCGCCAGGTTCAGGCATTCGATGTAGTTCGCGTGGCGCGGGGCTTCCAGAAAGCGCACCTCGCCGTCCAGATCGTAAGGATCATCGTAGGGGCGGTTGAGCACAACCAGCACTTCCGAGTCTGCGGGCCGATGTTGCAGCACCGAGACCAGGCTCCCCTCTTGTTGGTCCAGAGGTCCGAGCACCGGGATGATGATAGAGAGCTTTTGCACGTGGGAATCCTTCCCGCGAGTGCGGCCTGTGATGCAAGTGCCGACAGCAACGATTCTACTAGGATTGTTTCGGCTGCCGGCCAACGATCCGATCTGCGCGGTCTGCCGCGACCGCACAACTTGCCCTCTCGGCACGTCCGGACCTCGCCAGCAGTGCCGGCAGATTCCCGTTGATTGGCCTGTACTGGCAGCGCGACCGAAACCGATAAGAGTTGGCAGACCGCCTTTGCCTTGTTTGCCGAATTTGGCGCGGGCAGAGGCGGATAGCTCGCCATGCCCGCGCGAGCAACGTTCGTGGCGCACGTGCTGCCGATCGCAGCCTTTCGCGACGCCGTCGCCATTTCGGCAGCCGGGCGTAGTACGCAGCTTCCAAGGCGCACAACCTGTGAGAATTCATCCCACGGCCGTGGTCAGCCCGCTGGCCCACATCGGTCAAAACGTCGTTGTTCATCCCTTCTGTGTAATCGAGGCCGACGCCGTGATTGGCGATGGCTGTGTGCTGGACACCCGCGTGGTGATCAAAGAGGGGACGCGGTTGGGCTGCAACAATCGCGTGTTCGAAGGCGCCGTGCTGGGCGGACTCCCTCAGCACCTGCGCATGCCGCCGCAAGTGGGCGAGCTTGTCATCGGCGACTCGAACACCATTCGCGAGAACGTCACCATCCATCGCGGTTTGGAATCAGGCCATACCACGTATGTGGGAAGCCACAATCTGTTGATGGTGGGCGTCCACGTGGCTCACGATTGCCATTTGGGCAGCAATATTATTGTGGCCAACAACACCATGCTCGCCGGTCACGTGGCCGTGGAAGATCGGGCCTATATCTCCGGCGCCGTCGGGGTGCATCAGTTCTGCCGCATCGGCACGCTGGCCATGGTCGGCGGGCAAGCGCATGTGGTCAAAGACGTGCCCCCCTATGTCACGGTCGATGGCAAGAGCACGTTCGTGGTGGGATTGAACCTCGTCGGCCTGCGCCGCGCGGGGCACAACTACGAGCAGATCGAACAGCTCAAAGCCGCTTATCGGCTGATCTATCGCAGCGGTCTACCCTGGCAAGACATGCTCGCGCGGCTGAACACGGAGTTCCCTGCCGGTCCCGCCACAGCCTTCCACGGGTTCTTCATCGGCGGCAAACGCGGCTTCACGCCGGAGCGCCGCATGCCGCGCACGTTGCGACTTCACGAAGACGCAGCCTCCCAGGGCGCCGAAATGGAGCTGCGAGCGCGAGCGGGCTGACACGCTGGGTTGCGCCTCAATCCCAAACGTACCGCTCGTCGAACTCGACGCCGTACTTCCGCAAAATACGACGGAACTCTTCCTGAAAAGACTCCTGGCGATGATGCTCCTCTTGTCGCTGGATGTAATCTCGCAGCGCCGGAATATGGGCCGGGCTGACGGAGAAGGCGCCGTATCCCGCCTGCCAATGAAACTCGCTTTGGCGAGGGTCCTTTTCCTTGATCCACTTCGAGGACTCCTTTTTGAGGTCCCGCACCAGATCTGCGACAGAAATCTGCCTGCCAAGGCGGCAGAGCACATGCACATGATCCTCGACGCCACCGAATTGCAACGACGGACAATCGAGGCCGTTGCACGTGCCGCCCAAGTAGGCGTGGAGTTCCATTCGTACATCCCTGTCCTTGAGCCACAATTGACGATTCTTCGTGGAGAAGACGATGTGCAAGTAGATCTGCGCGAGAGATTGCGGCATGAGCGGCTCCTAAGTCAACGCCGATGGGATGGTTCAATACCAGTTTACTTTTCGATTTTAGGGACCACGACCCCCGTATTCTCCGCGCGTGTCCGGAAATTCGTATCGCAGTCAACGGGGTGCAGTGGCGCGGCGGGTTCGGCCTGAGGCCAGTTCAACGGGCGGCGATTGATCCAGAACAACCCCGTTGCCAACAGACGGGCTGGGTTCCATACTGGAGCGTTATCGGCTTCCACCGCGATCCCGCCCCCGCCTGTTATGACCGATCCCGCCTCGACGCAAGCGCTTGCCGCAATCGACGCCGACCTTTCGGGCCGGGAACTCGGCGATTACCGCATTTTGCGACGTCTGGGACGCGGGGGCATGGCGGAAGTATACCTGGCCGAGCAGCTCTCTCTGCGGCGTCAGGTGGCCCTCAAGGTGCTGCGGAAGAATCTGGGCAGCGACGATAAATACGTCAAACGTTTTCACGCCGAGGCGCAATCGGCCGCCGCGCTGGTGCATGCCAACATCGTGCAAATTCACGAGGTGGGCTGCGTCGAAGGCGTGCATTACATCGCCCAGGAGTATGTGCAAGGGCACAACCTGCGGGAATACCTGGCCCGCGACGGCCTGCCCGATATCAAACTGGCGCTGAAGGTGATGATCTCGGTGGCGGCCGCGCTGCATCGTGCCGCCGAGCGCGGCATCGTGCATCGCGACATCAAGCCCGAGAACATCATGCTGGCCCGCAGCGGCGAGGTTAAAGTCGCCGACTTCGGACTGGCGCGCCGCACGCAGGAAGACACGCTGAATCTCACGCAAGTGGGTCAGACGATGGGCACGCCGCTGTACATGAGCCCCGAGCAGGTGGAGGGCAAAGCGCTCGATCCGCGGAGCGATATGTATTCGCTCGGGGTTACGTCGTATCACATGCTCACGGGCCATCCGCCGTTTCGCGGCGAAACCGCGCTAAGCGTGGCGGTGCAGCATCTCAAGGCGCAGCCGGAACGCGTCGAGAACAAGCGCCCTGATCTACCTCCTAACTTGTGCCGCATCGTTCACAAGATGTTGGCCAAAGAGCCCGCCGCCCGCTACCCCAGCGCGCGGGATTTGCTGCGTGAGCTGCGTTCCTTGCGATCGGAGCTCAACGGCGAGGCCGGACTTGACGATTACGACGATGACCTCGATCCCGCCGACTACGAGCTGGGCCGCTCGCGGGCGGCCGATCGGCTGGACATGCTCACGCGCACCACCATGCTGCGCCGCACGCGCCGCAAGCGAACCTGGCTTGTGGTGCTGGCGGGAATCGCGGCCTTCGCAATTGGCGCCACCCTGGCATGGGCGAAGCGACCCACCT
>JBGTDH010000355.1:0-5186 GCA_041748435.1 Pirellulales bacterium | reverse complement strand
ATCGGCAATGTAGGCCTGCGCCGTGGGAATGGTCGCCCCGCAGATGCCCGCCCCGATGCGGGTCACGAACAGCCAGGTGATATTCTGCATTACAGTGGCCACGCCAAACAGCGCGTAAAACACGACGGAGCCGGCCAGTCCGATCAGCAGCACCGGCCGCCTTCCGATGCGATCGGAGAGCCGCCCCCAAACCGGCGCGAACAGAAACTGCATGGCCGAGAAGCTGGCCATCAGAACGCCGATCAGCAGTCCCGACTCATCCGTCGCAAACTGACGGGCGTAGATCGGCAACAACGGAATCACGATGCCGAACCCCAACAGGTCGATGAAGACTGTCAGAAAGATTACGGCCAAAGATCCGCGTCGGGGAGCATTTGTCATGGCGAGCCTAGAGAGCAGTCCGGCCGTGTGGTGCAGCCAGGCTGCTTGATTCGTGCGAGTCTGCGAGAGTACCGCACAAGCATAGGTCCGTGCAACCGCTGGCCAGAAGCCGAGCATCGCTCTAAGATGCCGTTGATGATGTCTTCGTTCGAAGAACGCCGTCGGCTGGAGTCGCTTTCCCGCGAGGATCTGCATGCGCATCAGCTTGCGCGGCTCAACCATTTGTTGACGGAAATTCTGCCGCACAACCGGTTCTATGCGGAAAAGTTGGGGACTGCGCGGCAGTTGGCGTCCCTGGCGGAGTTGGACCAGTTGCCGCTGACGTTCAAGGACGAGTTGCTTAGCGCCGGGGCGGGGGCCCTGGCCGCCAATCTCACTTGGCCCCTCGAACGCTACGTAAGGTTTCATCAAACCTCGGGAACACGCGGCCGTCCTCTGGTCGTGTTGGACACGGCCGACGATTGGCAATGGTGGATCAACGTCTGGCAGTACGTGCTCGATGCGGCGGAAGTGCAGGCCGGCGAACGCCTGCTGCTGGCATTTTCCTTCGGACCGTTCGTCGGCTTCTGGTCGGCCTTCGAGGCGGGCGTGGCCCGCGGTTGTCTAGCCATTCCTGGCGGCGGCATGACGAGCCTGGCCCGCCTGGAGCTGCTGCGATCGACGCAGGCCAGCGTGCTGTTTTGCACTCCCAGCTATGCGCTGCACCTGGCGGAAGTCGCGGCGGAGCATCAGATCCAACCGAGTCACTTGGCCGTGCGAATCTTGATTCTGGCCGGAGAGCCCGGCGGCTCGGTGCCTGCGACTCGGCAACGGATCGAGCAGTTGTGGGACGCCCGCGTCCACGATCATTGCGGCGCCAGCGAGATCGGTCCCTGGGGCTATGGCGACACCGCGGGACGCGGCCTGTATCTCAACGAAGCGGAGTTTCTGGCGGAGTTTCACTCGCTGGAAACCGGCGGTCCGGCGAAAGAAGGCGAGCTCAGTGAGCTGATTCTCACGAATCTCGGACGCGCCGGCAGCCCGATCATCCGCTATCGCACGGGCGACCTTGTGCGGCCCACGTGGCAAAGCGACGGGGACCGGCGATTTGTGTTCCTGGAGGGGGGCGTGGTAGGACGCACCGATGATATGATGATCATCCGCGGCGTGAACGTCTTTCCCAGCGCCATCGAGCAAATCGTCCGCAGCTTTCCGGAAGTGACGGAGTACCGCCTCACGGTCTGGCGAGAAAAGCAAATGGATCAGCTCACGATCGAGATCGAAGACCGGCTGGATCAACCGCAGCGCGTGGCGGAAGAGGTGCGATTACGGCTGGGATTGCGTGTCCACGTGGCTTGCGTGCCGCTGGGGACGCTGCCGCGGTTCGAGGGCAAGGGACGACGGTTCGTCGATCAGCGAGGCGACGCATGAGCACCGCAGCAGTGCCTTCCCGATCCTTTGCCACCGCGGCGGAACTGCGAGCCGCCATCCGCGCGGGCCGCTACGCCTTGCCCACCGCCGGTCAGGCGCCCAGCTATGTGCAAACCAATGTGGTGATCTTGCCACAGTCCGATGCCGCGGATTTCGCCCGCTTCTGCCGCGAGAACGAACGTCCCTGCCCCTTGGTCGAGCAGCTTGCCGTCGGCGATTCGGAGCCGACCCGCAGTGCGCCCGGCGCCGACTTGCGGACCGATGTGCCCCGCTATCGCGTGTTCCGCCACGGCGTGGCCGATGCGCACGAGCCGACCGAGATTCGCGATCTGTGGCGGGACGATCTGGTAGCCTTCTTGATCGGCTGCTCGTTCACCTTCGAGACGGCTCTGATCAACGCCGGCCTGGGCGTTCGGCACATCGACGAAGGCCGCAACGTACCCATGTATCGCACCAGCCTGCCGTGCCGCCCGGCGGGCAAGTTCGCGGGGCCGCTCGTCGTGAGCATGCGGCCCTATCGTCCCGAGCAGATCGAGCAGGTCATCGAGATTACGTGCCGGTACCCCACGATGCATGGCGCGCCGATCCACCTGGGCGATCCGAGCGTGCTGGGCATTGCCGATCTCGCACGCCCCGATTTCGGCGAAGCGGTCACAATTCGCGAGGGGGAGATTCCCGTCTTCTGGGCCTGCGGCGTCACGCCGCAATTGGCGCTAGCCTCCGCACGCCCGGCGTTAGCTATTACCCACAGCCCCGGGTGCATGTTCGTGACGGATTTGCGCGACGAGGAGTTTGAGGTGGTTGCGGGAGAGAGTGACAAGGTGACAAGGTGAATTCGGACATTCAACCCACGCAACTGGCGCTCGCGGGCGAAGACCGTCTCCGGATCGACTGGAGCGACGGTCAGCGGCGCGAGTACACATTCAAGCAACTGCGGGAGAGTTGCCCTTGTGCCACGTGCCGGGAAAAACGCAACCAGCCGCCGCAACCAGCCGCGCCCGCTCCCGGCGGTTTCATTGGCTTGCCGGTGCTCTCCGCCGCCGAAGCGCGGCCGCTGACGGTCCTGGGCATGAAGCCCGTGGGCAATTACGCCTACACCATCGAATTCAGCGACGGCCACGACACGGGCATCTTCACGCTGGAGCTGCTGCGCGAGTTGGGGACGGTGCTTTAAGCGCGTAGCAGGTACAGCAGACGGATGCCGATGACGAGGGCCACGAGCAGGATGAGCAGGCCGAACCAGCCGCGAAGACGTTCGCCGCCGATGCGTTCGGACACTAGCGAGCCAAGCTTGGCGCCCAGCGTCCCGCCGACGAGCAGCAGGCAGACGAGACTGAGATCGACGCGGTTGTGCCAGGCGTGCCCCCAGGTGGTTCCCAATCCCCCTAACCAGGTGAGCGCCAACGACACGCTCATCGCGCGATGCATCGAGAGCCCCACCAGCGAGACCAGCGCGGGAACCAGCAAGATGCCGCCGCCCATGCCTAATCCGCTATTGAGAAAGCCAACGAGCGTGGCCAACGCGGCCAGAATCGGAATGGAAAACGCCCGGCCCTCCAGCTCCTCGAAATACGCCCTGGGCGGCAGAGGCACATCCTCCCACCGGCCGCGATGCGGACCCGGCGGGCGCCGGCCGTGATGCCACGTCTGCCAGCCCACCACGGCCGCCAATGCCAACAGCAGTAGGAAGTAGCCGATCATCATCACGGTCTCTAGCCGCGGCACGCTGCGACCATTCAGAATCAGCACATCGGTCGATTGCCCCGCCCACGCGACAAATAGCATGCCCAGCCACACGCCCACGAAGGTGCCGCCGAGCATCGTCAGCGGCAGTTGCAAAGAGAGCGTGCCGGCCGCGCGGCGATGCAATACTCCCGTCGTGGCGGGACCAAGCACCTGGCAGGCCGAAGAGCCAATGGCAATGTCCAGCGGCACGTGCGCTAGCAGATTAAGGGCGGGCACCATCAGGAACGCGCCCCCCACGCCGAACAGTCCCGGCAACAAGCCCACGACCAGGCCGATGACCAGAATCCAGACGGCGTCGAGCGGGGTCATGGTGTTGTCGGCAGCGATCGAGTTTTCAAGCCAGATGACGCGCGGCGGTCATGGCCACCACGACCAGACCCATCAACCACAGCGATCGAACAGCCTCGCGACGGCTGGCATCTCCCATTGCCAACCCTCCCAAAGAATGCAACAGCGCCAGTGCCGCGATTCCACTGACGGCAAACAAGCCGGTCACGAGGGCGTTGCCACCCATTAACCGCTCCTGCTGATCATGCGGCAGGTTTAGTAGCAGATACACGCCCGCGATCATTTGCAAGAGTGAAGGCGCCAGCGCGAGGCGAGCACCGAGCACAAGCCAGCGGTCGGAGAGTGGCGAGGATCGCGCGGATCGCAACGCATGGAGCACGATCAGCGATCCCGTCACGGCCACCGAGGCCAGCAAAAAATGCAGCAGGCGGGCCACAGTCTCCGGCGCCAACAGCAGCGTCAGGAACTCGCGATAACTCAGCTCCGCTGCGGGCGGAGTCGCGCGACCCTGCAGCACCGCGAGGGCGGCAAACAGCGGCGGGAAGTGATAGATCAAATCGGTGGCAGCCAAAAGCGCCACCGCCAAATGCCAGGGCGATGGTCGACGAACGCGTGGCCAGGCGCGGGCATACCAAATCATCAGGGCCAGAAAGAACGCAAGCTCCACGACGCCGAACCACAGCCGTCGCGGCGGCACGGCCGACAGCGCCGTGAAGAACGCGCTGCGGCCGCTCATCCACAACACCGCCACGGCCAGCAGTCCCAGCACCATTCCGACCAACAGCGACCCGACCGACTGCCAGGCCAAAAACTCGCCCACGCGGCCGGCCTCCGCATCGTCGTAGCGTACCTCGCGTCGTTTGAGCCACACGCACACCAACGGCCCGGCCGTGGCCACATTCATGGCCAGCAAATGAACGGCGAGAATCGGGATGATGGCCAGATCGAGCATGGCAGGCAGATTGTAGTGCGAGCGTTACCGTTTCACACCACTGGCTGGAACATCGCGAAACTCAATCGACCTAAAGCCCAGGCCGATGCTCACGCTTGAGAAGCTGACATTTTTGCCGACGGCGGGGATCGGCAAAGCTCCGCCGCCAAAGCCTTTGCCGCCAAACTGCCAGGTGAGCTTAACCGGCTTGCCCTCTTTGAGTTCGGCCTGGCTGCCTCGGCCGTCCGTGGGTTGGCCCACGAACCGTCGGCCGTCGGCCTCGACTAGCGTCATGGCGCCGCGCGGCCCTTCACGATCTCCCTTCTTGCTGGTCGCCAACACCGTCACGATCAGAAGATTGCCTTTGCGCGATGTGCCTTGAAAGACGTACTCCACGTCATCAACGACCACGCTGTGCGGCGAGTCGCCC
>JBGTDH010000354.1:0-2768 GCA_041748435.1 Pirellulales bacterium | reverse complement strand
CATGCCTTGCATGGCCGAGCCGGCGGCCGTGGTGCCGCCGTAGCTGCCGCCGTACCCGCCGCCATAGCTGTTGTACGTGGAAGCAACCGGCACGGCCGGCTGATACGTCTGTGCGGGGCACGGCGGAGCCCACGCCAGAATCGCCGATGCGCCCAGGGCTGCGAAACAGGTGAAACGAAACATCGATCTCTCTCCGATCGTGTGGCCAACTTCAACATCAAACTGGAGCATAGTATAGCCACGGTCAAAGCCGGATTGCTACCTGCCGGATTCACAAAATGGCCGCCCGATGAACTGGGCGGAAAGGGAGCGAAAACGTCGCACTTGGCCGAACGCGTGACTGGCTTGTACCCGGCGAGCGGCGTAACATACCGGTAGGAGGATCGCTCTCGGACGTCATCTGCCAGGAGCGGTAGATGGCTCGCTACTTACTATCGCTATTTCGTCTCGCGGCCGCGACCCAAGATAACCGCGGATGACGCGGATCAAAGCGGATGACGCGGATTCAGATCAGCAGCGATGTATCCGCGTAATCCGCTCTCATCCGCGCAATCAGCGGTTCTCCGGGCCGCCCGAAAACATGCGCACGGCGCACGGCGAGTGGATGTGGCGCCCTTAAACTCTTAGAGCGGCCTTCGGCCGCAACCGCCGTCCGTCGCCAACTCGCGCTCGACGATCGAGAAGGCGGAGACTGCCCGGTCCAAGTCTTCCCGCGTGTGCGCGGCGGAGACTTGCACGCGGATGCGGGCCTTGCCCGCCGGCACCACGGGAAACGAAAAGCCGACGACGTAGACGCCCTGCAATAACATCCGATCGGCCATCTGCGTGGCCCTCGCGGCGTCTCCCAGCATGATGGGCACAATCGGATGCGTGCCAGCCACGATCTGGAAGCCGGCCGCCGTCATCTGCTGGCGAAAGTGCCGCGTGTTCTCCTCCAGCCGATCGCGCAGCGCCGTCGAGGCGCCGAGAATCTCCAGCACGACCAGCGATGTAGCCACAATCATCGGCGCCAGGCTGTTGGAGAACAAATAAGGACGCGAGCGTTGCCGGAGCAACTCGATAATCTTCGCGCGCCCGCTGGTATAGCCTCCGCTAGCGCCCCCCAGCGCTTTACCCAGCGTGCCTGTGAGGATGTCGATCCGGTCCCTCACGCCGTAATGCTCGGGCGTGCCGCGGCCCCGAGGACCGAGGAAGCCCACGGCGTGGGAATCGTCGACCATGACCAGGGCCCGATGCTGGTCCGCCAGATCACAAATGGCCGGCAGGTTGGCAATCGTGCCATCCATGCTGAACACGCCGTCGGTGGCAATCAGGCGAAACCTCGCGCCGCGAGCCTCCTGCAACCGCTGCTCCAGATCGGCCATGTCGTTATTGCGATAGCGGAACCGTTGTGCCTTGCACAGGCGAACGCCGTCGATGATCGACGCGTGGTTCAACTCATCGGAAATAATAGCGTCTTCCGCGCCCAGCAATGTCTCGAACAAGCCGCCGTTGGCATCGAAGCAGGAGGAATACAGGATCGTGTCCTCGGTGCCCAGGAATTCGGAGAGCTTCTGCTCCAGCGCTTTGTGCGGCGCTTGCGTGCCGCAAATGAAGCGTACGCTGGCCAGTCCGTAACCCCATTGATCCAGGGCCGCATGGGCCGCCTTGATCACTTCGGGATGATCGGCCAATCCCAGATAGTTGTTGGCGCACATGTTAAGCACGCCCGCGCGTCCCGCCACGCCCACATGGGCTTGCTGCGGGGAAGTGATGACGCGCTCCGCTTTGTACAACCCGGCCGCGCGAATCTCCGCGAGTTGACCGGCCAGATGATCTTCCACAGCGCCATACATGCCCCGTATGCTACTCGTACCTCGCCGCCCCGGTCCAGACTGTTCGCCGATCCTTATGCCGCGCTATAACCCCGCAACGATCGAACCCAAGTGGCAACGCTTCTGGGAAGAACAGCGCACGTTTGCCGCCCCGCGGATGCCGCAGGGGGAAAAGGTCTACGTGCTGGACATGTTTCCTTATCCCAGCGGCGAAGGGCTGCACGTCGGCCATCCGGAAGGGTACACCGCCACCGATATCGTCTGCCGCTACCAGCGGATGCGCGGCAAGAGCGTGATGCATCCGATGGGTTGGGATGCCTTCGGGCTGCCGGCCGAGCAGCACGCCAAGAAGACGGGCACGCCGCCGCGCATCACCACCGAGAAGAACATCGCCACGTTCCGCCGCCAGCTCAAGATGCTGGGTTTTTCTTACGACTGGGACCGTGAGCTGGCCACCACCGACGTGGCCTATTTCCGCTGGACACAGTGGATCTTCCTGGTGCTGTTTGATACCTGGTTCGATGCCGCAATGCAGCGCGGACGGCCGATCCGCGAGCTGCCGATTCCGCCCGACGTGACGGAGCAGGGCGCTGCGGCAATCGCGCGCTATCGAGACGAGCATCGCCTGGCCTATCAGTTAGAAGCGCCGGTGAACTGGTGTCCCGCGCTGGGGACGGTGCTGGCTAACGAAGAGGTTGTGGGCGGCGTGAGCGAGCGGGGCCATCATCCCGTGGTGCGCATCCCGCTGCGGCAATGGATGCTGCGCATCACGAGCTACGCCGACAGATTAGAAAAGGACCTCGAATTGGTCGATTGGTCGGAGAGCATCAAGGCCTTGCAGCGCAACTGGATTGGCCGCAGCACAGGGGCCGAGGTCGATTTCTTCATCGGTACGGCGCAAGGAAAGCCATCGCCGCAGGAGTTCAAGGCGTGGCGCACGCGGCGGGCGGAGGG
>JBGTDH010000353.1:0-2527 GCA_041748435.1 Pirellulales bacterium | reverse complement strand
GACCAAGCTGCTGGTCGATGCGCAGGCCACGCGCAAGAACATGATGAGCGAGCTTGGCTGGCTGAAACGCGAGATGAGCCAGACCGATGTGGGTGTGATCTTCTTCTCCGGCCACGGCATGAAGGACGATGCTGACAATTTCTATCTCTGCCCCGTCGATGTTGACGCTAACGACCTGTTCTCCACGGGTGTGCCGGGGAGCCAGTTCCGAGACTTCCTGGCCAACGTGCCGGGCAAAGTGATTGCCATTCTGGACGGCTGCCACTCCGGCGACTTCGGCAAGAAGACCGTTTCCCGCAAGTCGCTGGGCAAAGTCACCGACGACCTGGTGCGCGATCTGATCAACGAAGACGTGGGCGTGGTGGTGCTCAGCTCCTCCCGCGGCGATGAAGTCTCGCTGGAAAGCAACGAGCATCGCCAGGGTTATTTCACGCTCGCTCTGACGCAGGGCCTCGCCGGCGCGGCCGATACGGATAACGATGGCGTGGTCGATCTGCGCGAGCTCGATCCCTACATCCGCGATCAAGTCCGCAAGCTAACTCAAGACCGCCAGCACCCCGTGACCAGCATGCCCCCCAACTTCCTCCCGCCCGCGCTAACACTGTTCGCCAAAAAGACAGCCCAGCGCGCGAGCGCCGACCGCATCGCCAGCCTGGCGCCGTAAATGGGTTCCGCTGCTCAGCAGTCAAAGCTGGCCGCGAGGGCCAAGGGTGGCAAGCGGAATTAGCGCCGGGGGTCGGGGATTCTACTTGCCGGCGGGCTTGGCTTTGGCGGACCAGAAGGGGAACAGGCGGCCGATCGAGCTGCCGCTCTTGGCGGGTTCTGGTTCGGGCTCGACGTTGCGGTCGCTGCCGGAGAGCCGTTCGGCCAGTGCCATCACCGAGAGAGTGATGGCGGCCTTGGGCGCCTGCTCCACCAGCGGCACGCCGTTGTTGCGCACCTCGACCATCGTGCGATAGTCGTTGGGCAGTTGCCAGAAGACTTCGCGGCCGATCGTTTCCTGGGCCTTCTTCAGGCTGATGGTGCCGTCGTCCAGGCCAACACGGTTCACAACAATCTTGACCTTCTCGGCAATCTCTTCAATCTCCCCGAACGACATCAACAGCCGCACGACGTTTCGCAAGCAGGGCAGATCCATCTGCGTGACCAGCAACGCGTGATTGCACGCCTTGAGGGCCACCATGTCGATGGCCGAGTAGCTCTTCGAGAGGTCGAACACCAGGTGCGTGAACGTGGCCTTGAGCAGTCCGATCACGCGATGTACGTCGTCCGGCTGAATGAGCTGGATGTCTTCCATCTGCACCGGCCGCGGCAACAGATACAAGCCCGACGAGTGTTTCGTGAGCGATCGCTTGAGCAGCGTGAAGTCCAACCGCGTGACGTTCTGGGCGACATCGACCAGCGTGTAATCGGGGATCGTGTCCAGGAACACGTCGGCATCGCCCAGGCACAGATCGAGATCGACCAGGGCCACGGAGTTGTCCGGGTCTTTGGCCAACGCGCAGCCCAGGTTTACGGCCAGGCTAGTGGTGCCCACCCCGCCGGTGGCGCCGCAAATGGCTACGACGGTACTGCCGCGGGACTTGCTCTTGTTTTTAGAGCCGCGACGTTCGTCCATGCGGGACAGGGCGCCCAGCAGATCTTCGATGCGAATGGGCTGCGGCAGGAACTCTTTGGCTCCGGCCCGCATGGCTCGCAGGATGAGATTGCCATCGGTGCTGGAGCTCACGACCAGCACGTTGCACTCGGGGGACGTTTGCGAGAGCTTGGTGACCAGCTCCAGCGCCTTTTCCGGCGAGGCGTCCATCGACACCACGGCGATCTCCGGGTGCGTCTGAGCGATCACATCGCCGAAGAACTCGTAGCGGGAGCACTCGGCCTCGAGCCAGACCATATCCATGCCCAACAGCATCGACTTCAGCGCATTCCGCGAGGAGTCGTTGGGATCGACAATGGCTAGCCGCAGGACATTGCTCATAAGAGTATGTAGCACATTCTCAACAACCGTGCGGGGAATGACGCGGGAAGTTGGAAACCTGTAAAGGAGAACAGGAGTGAGGAGCAAAGGAGTAGAGGAGTGAAACGACTCCTTTACTCATCTTCTCCTACACTCCTGCTCCTCTAGTTTACGTCATAGCCGGTGGGGCCGATGAAGCCGGGTCCGGAGCTGGCGGGAAGGGCGGCGGTGCGATGGCGCGGCTCGGGCGGAGCTTGCCGTTCCTGGCGATTATTCCGCGCGGGAGCGCCGACATTCGTCTCTTGCGAGGGCGCGGGCGGAGTCGCCCGGCGCACCGCCGTCGGAGGCTGCTGTCGCGGAACGCTTGTGGTGGGCGAACCCGATTGCTGCGGCAAGGGCGAAGCCTTGGGAAGCGGCTCGGCCTTAGGCAGCGGAGATACTCGGGGGAACGCCGGCGCCGTTTCCCGCGGCATCGGAGCGGCCGGCGGAAGGGCCGGGGCGCGAAAGCCCCCCGGCTGCGTCCTCGGAGCGGTCGTCGTAGTCGCGGGAGTCATCGGCACCATCGGCGGC
>JBGTDH010000352.1:0-2106 GCA_041748435.1 Pirellulales bacterium | reverse complement strand
AAGCTGCGCATCCGCGGCGAGCAAGCCGATCTGCAATCGGACGCCAACTGGCAGATTTGATCGCTTGTCGTGAACTTCGACCCGCGCGCGCCACTTCGCGAGTCCGGCCCCGTGCTGCATTGCGACGAGCCGCGCGATTGCTAGAATCAGGGCGACGGCGGCGGCGACTGACGAGCGATCGTTCCCTTTTTCACGACCTGCGATCGATTCGCGCGCGCGAAGGATCTTGGAGGCACACATGAGCACGGCGACACTTTCGATCGGTGCGATTCCCGATTCCTGGACGCGCTCGCATCTGCTTTCCCTCGAAAGCCTCTCGGCCGAGGAGATCACGCTGATCCTCGATACGGCCATGATGTTCAAAGAAGCCACCAACGATTGCCGCCAGAAAATATCTGTACTCACGGGCAAGACCTGCGCGAACTTGTTTTTTGAGAACTCGACCCGCACGCGCACGAGCTTTGGCCTGGCCGCGCGGCGACTTGGGGCCGATACGGTCGATTTCTCTTCTTCCGGGAGCAGTCTCTCCAAGGGCGAGACGTTTATTGATACAGCCCGCAACATCGAAGCGATGGGGGTCGATGCCGTGGTGGTGCGGCATCAGACGCCCGGCACGCCGCAGTTGCTGGCGCAAAACCTGGGCTGCACGGTCATCAACGCCGGCGACGGCGCGCACGAGCATCCCACGCAAGGGCTGCTGGATATTCTTACCATTCGCGAGCGGCGCAGCAGTCTGGCCGGGCTAACGGTGGCGCTGGTGGGCGACATTACGCACAGCCGCACGGCCCGCTCCAACATCTGGGGACTGACGAAGCTGGGGGCGCATGTCATTCTGTGCGGTCCGGCCACGCTGGTCTCGCCGCGGTGGCGGGAGTTGGGCGTGGAGGTCTCGCACAATCTGGACGAGATTCTGCCGCGGTGCGACGTGCTGAACCTGCTTCGCATCCAATTCGAGCGGCTGCAAACGCGGCCGTTTCCCTCGGTGCGCGAGTACGCCCTGCTATACGCCATGAACCGCCAGCGCATGGCCCGCGCCAAGGAAGACATCCTGATCCTTGCCCCCGGCCCCATTAACCGCGGCGTGGAGCTCACCGCCGACGTGGCCGACGGCCCCCACTCCGTGATCCTGGAGCAAGTCTCCAACGGCCTGGCCATCCGCATGGCCGTACTGTGGCTGTGCTGCGGGGTGTAGAAGTGGTGGGCGATCGGGAGTAACCGCGGATGGCGCGGATGAGGGCGGATGACGCGGATAGGAAAGAGGGAAGTATGTTGGTGCATGAGGAACTGAGTCGGGAGATCATCGGATCCGCGATGACGGTGCTCAACCATTTGGGCCCCGGACTCAATGAGAAGCTTTATGAGCGCGCATTGGTTCTTGAGTTGAAGGAACGTGGCCTTCCCGTGGAAACCCAGCAGCCGTTCGAAGTGTTCTACAAAGGAACCTACATCGGCAAGCTGGTGCCAGACCTGGTCGTTGATCAACGCGTGATTGTCGACACCAAGGTCGTGGAATGCTTTCATGACATCCACATTGCCCAGGTGTTAGGTTATCTCTCGATTACAAAGCTTGAGTTGGGACTGCTTCTCAACTTCAAAGGCCCGAAATTGGAATGGAAGCGAGTGGTCCGAAGCCACAGCAGTCCTGACCCTACCCCTTCTTCCTGATCCGCGTCATCCGCTCTTCATCCGCGTCATCCGCGGTTCTCTAACAGCGTGCCTCCCCGAGACCCTATGTCCAACCTCCTCATCCAGAACGGCCGCGTGATTGATCCAAGTCAGCAACTGGATCGGGTCACCAACGTGTTGATCGAGAACGGCCGCGTGGCCGCCTTCGATGTCTCGCCCAATGGCCAGGATCGCATCATCGACGCCGCGGGCAAGATCGTCTCGCCGGGCTTGATCGATATGCACGTGCATCTGCGCGAGCCGGGACGCGAGGAAGACGAGACCATCGAAACCGGCACCGCCGCCGCCCTGGCCGGCGGGTTCACCTCCGTGGCCTGCATGCCCAACACCGAGCCGCCGATCGACACGCAAGGCACCGTCGAGTTCATCCACCATCAGGCCGCGCGGGCTGGCACCTGCAACGTCTTTGTCGTCGCCTGC
>JBGTDH010000351.1:0-4349 GCA_041748435.1 Pirellulales bacterium | reverse complement strand
CGAGGCCGAGGTGCTGCGGCACGGAGCGGCCGATTTTCTGCCCCGCACGGATCTCGACGCCAGGCTGCTGCGCCGCGCGTTGCGGCATGCGCTGGAGCGTCGGCATTGGCTGCGCGAGTTGGAGACGGAACGCTATCTGCTGCGGGCCTTGATGGAGCACCTGCCGGACAATATCTACTTCAAGGACATCAGCAGCCGCTTCCTGCGCGTGAGCACGGAGATGGCCCGTTGGTTTGGGTTAAGCGATCCCGCCGATGTCGCGGGACTGTCCGATGCCGATTTCTTCACCACCGAGCATGCGCTCCAAGCGCGGCAGGACGAGATCGAGCTGATGCGATCGAGCCAGCCCATTCTGCGAAAGGAGGAGAAGGAAACTTGGCCCGATGGCCGCATCACCTGGGTCACAACCAGCAAGCTGCCGCTGCGCGACCGCTACGACCGGGTGGTCGGGACGTTTGGCATGTCGCGCGATATCACACGGCAAAAGCAAGCGGAGCTGGATCTGGTGCAAGCCAAGGAGGCCGCCGAGGCCGCCAGCCGGGCCAAGAGCACGTTCCTGGCCACCATGAGCCACGAGATTCGCACGCCGCTGAACGCCGTGATCGGAGTGGCCGACTTGCTGCAAGAGTCGCCCCTCACGCCGGCGCAGCGCGAGTATCTGGCCATGATCCAGGAATCGGGCGAATCGCTGCTGACGCTGATCGACGAGATTCTCGACTTCTCCAAGATCGAAGCGGGACGCGTGGCTCTCGACGCCGTGGATTTCAACGTTCGCGACCGGATTGGCGATGCTTTGCGATCGCTGGCCCTCAAGGCGCATCGCAAGGACCTGGAGCTGGCCTGGCAAGTGGCCGACGACGTGCCCACCACGCTTCGCGGCGACTCCGGCCGCCTGCGGCAGATCATTGTGAACCTCGTGAACAACGCCATCAAGTTCACGGAGCAAGGGGAAGTGGTGCTGCGCTGCAGTCTCGAACCCAACCCAGCCAGTGACCGGGAAAAGCTCCTGCACTTCACGGTCCACGACACGGGCATCGGCATTCCGCAAGACAAGCTTTCGATCATCTTTCAGGCCTTCGAGCAGGTGGATAGCTCCACCACGCGGCGCTACGAAGGCACCGGCCTGGGGCTGGCCATCTGTTCGCGGCTGGTCGAGCAGATGCACGGCCGCATCTGGGTGGAGAGCGAGTTGGGCCGCGGCAGCTCGTTCCATTTCACGGCCTGCTTGGCTCCAGCAGAACAAGAGGTTCCCGCAATCGGCCGGCGCCTTCCCGTGCGTCTGGCGGATCCGGGCGTGCCCCCGCTGAAAGTGCTCGTGGCGGAAGACAGCGTGATCAATCAGAAGCTCGCGCTGGGACTCCTGGAGCGCGAGGGGCACAGCGTCACGATCGCGGCGAACGGCCGGCTGGCTCTGGAGGCACTCGAGCGTGAGACGTTTGATCTCGTGCTGATGGACTTGCAGATGCCCGAACTCGATGGGTTAGCCGCCACGGCCGCCATCCGGCAGCGCGAGTCGCAGACGGGTTGCCATCTCCCAATCATCGCCATGACGGCGCACGCCCTGCAAGGCGACCGTGAACGTTGCCTGTCCCACGGCATGGACAGCTACATCGCCAAGCCCGTGCGGTTGCACGAGCTGCAGCAGGCCATCGCAGCCGTGTGGGGTGATGGCAATTTGCGGGCGGAGAAATCATGCTGCGGGCATGATCCGCCGGTGATCGATTGGGATATGGCGCTGGCTTGCGTGGAAGGAGATCGCAAGTTGTTGGCAGATGTGGCGGAAGTCCTGGTGGAAGAATGCCCCCGACGCATAGAGGCTCTGCGTGACGCGCTCGCGTCGGGGGATTACCCAACATTGCGGCGGCTGGCACACACCTTGAAGAGCGAGCTCAAGGCACTGGGGGCCTGCCCGGCAGCGGCTGTCGCGGCCCAATTAGAGCAGCAAACCACTTCCTGCGATTCTGGCAAGCTTGAACCGGTCATCACGGTTCTCACGCGTCAACTCGAGGCCATTTGTAAAGAAGCCGCTTGCCGGTTTTCATGAAGGGGTCTTGGCGTTCCTTGGCACACACAGCACGGTACAATGACTTGGCGACAAGATTCGCGTGGCGGGAGGTGTATGTTTACCCGAAAATGCAACGGTCTATGTTGTGATTCCTGGCATGGACCTCCCGACGACCGCATACATGGGCAGCCCGAGGCTCCGACACCCGGAGCAAGCGATCGAATTTCAGAAGACCGTAGTCGTGGAGGGGGATGATGCCGGCGTACGATGACGACCGTTTCTCGCCGCCCGCTCCGCTAGCCCGGGTTACTCGACTTTAATGGCGAGCGAAGCGGACGCTCAACGACGCCGCGCTGGCTATGTCTCCTGGCTGCATCGCTGTTTGCCGGTGGTGGTGAGTGGGGCGGCGCTGGCGTGGGTGGTGTGGCGGGTTTCGCCCGCAGCGCTGGCGGAGAAGGCGATCCTACTGGATTGGCACTTGCTCGTGCCGGCCACGGTGGCCATGGTCATCGCGCTGTATTTCTGGGACGGCGTCTGCCTGGTGGCCCTGTTCGCAACGCCCGAGCATCCTTTGAGCTATGCGCAGTCGCTTCGGGCCCGAGGCCGCTCTTATCTGGCGGCGGCGATTAACTATGAGCTCGGACAGGCGGCGCTGGCTTGGGATCTGGCGCGCACACAACACGTGAGCCTGCTTTCAACTCTGACGCGCAGCGCCTTGCTGGCCTATCACGATGTGGCGGTTCTGCTGAGTTTGGGCTTGGCGGGAAGTCTGCTGACAAGCGATCCCCACGTTGGGAAGGTGCGCTGGTTTTGCGTCCTCGGACTCGCGCTGATCGGCACGGCTGCACTCGTCCCGCTGCTTTTGCCTGCGCGCTACAAACTGCGCCTGCGCTCTATGCGGTGGGCAAACTGGACAGAGTTCTGGAGTTGGGGCCGCTCAACCCGCTTGGCCGCAACGCGCGTGGTATATTTCCTGATCCTTGTGGTGTATGCAGCCGTGGCTTTGGAGATCTGCGGCATCTCGCTCGACTTCCGCGTGGTGCTCAGCACAATCCCCCTGGTCATGCTGGCTGATGGCTTGCCAAGTATCTCCGGCCTGGGCACTCGAGAAACCGCCCTGCAATTGCTGCTCCCCACCGAGCAGCCCGCGGTGCTGGTGGCCCTGAGCCTGGTATGGACCACGGTGCTGGTGCTGGGCCGAGCGACGATTGGCGTGGTGTGGGTGTTGTTATCCCGTAGGGAATGATTGCATTGCATCCGTTTGATTCCGTCTTGTTGCCTATGAACCATCCCGCTACCCTCGCCGCCTCCCTTGCAATCCGAGGCTGCGCGCACTGGTTGTCCACAATGCCCAAGGTTCGCTTTCCATTCCGATCCGCACTGGCGGCGCTGTTGCTTCTGGCAGGCTGCGCGCAGAACCCGTTTGTGATGCAGCATCAGGCCCAGGTGCAAGAGCAGCAGCGATTGGCAGCCACGCAGCAAGCGGCCGAGCTGGAGAAGCAGATTCAGGTGCTGGATCGGGACAATCAAGAGTTGCAAACCATGCTGGCACAGTCCCGCCAGCAATCGCAGGTGATGCAGGAGCAGGTCTCGGCGCTGCGGGATCAACTGAGCGGCGCCACGAGCCAGATGGCCCGGTTGCAGGGCGACTATCAGGCGACGGAAAAGAAGGCCGAGGCATTGGCCGCTTCGACGCGCCGGCGTGCGGGAGCGAGCATCACGGCGAACAACAGCCTGGGGCAATCGTTGCCGACGTTCAGCCAGCCCGGAGTGCAAGTCCGCCGCGATGGCGATGTGATTCGCATCGAGCTGGCTGCCGACGCCTTGTTTGAGCCGAATGCGGCACAGTTGCGCACGGGCGCCAGCCGCACGATCGAGGACGTGGCCGAGGAGCTGTCCCGCAGCTATCCGGGCCACTTCATCGGCATTGAAGGGCACAGCGATGCCGATCCCGCGCAGCCCGGCGCGCAGAGCAGCAACCATCAGCTTTCCGTCTCGCGCGCCACGGCGGTGTTCGAGCAGCTTTCTACTCGCACACGGCTGCGTTCCAATCAGATGTTTGTGGCCGGGCACGGCGGCAACCATCCGGTGGTTTCCAACGCCACGCCCGCTGGCAGGGAGCGGAACCGCCGCATCGAGTTGGTGGTCTATCCCGAACGCGTGGCGGGCCGATGATCGATACGCGAGCGTGCGAGCTTCGCGAGATCACAGCGGGCGGGATTTCAGTTCGTAGCGCCAATAGCCGAGCTTGCCGCGCGTGCGGAGCAGGCAGAACTCACGCTGAAAGACCTTGGAACGCTGCCAATCGCCGCTGTGAGGCGCCGCGACGTACTTCTTTCCCCGC
>JBGTDH010000350.1:0-6748 GCA_041748435.1 Pirellulales bacterium | reverse complement strand
TCTCAGGTTGCTCTCCACCTTTCCTCACGGAAACGCAGTTACCACTATCGACTACAGGCAGGCAACGTTAGCCTGAGAGGGACTTCCACCCTCCTGATCAAACGCCTTCATAGGCGCACTAGGCGGGTTTCTCCGAAACCCTCTGCCGGTCTCGGAGAGACCGGCCTACATTACGTGTGGCAACTCGTGCGGCCGCGTTTTTCCAGGTACTGCTGATGATAATCTTCGGCCGGATAGAACTCGGGAGCGGGCTGAATCGCTGTTACAATCGGGCGGCGGAATTTGCCGCTGGAGTCTAATTCCACCTTCGCAGCTTCGGCGGCGGTTCTTTGCGCGTCGGAGTGATAGAACACCGCCGATCGATACTGCGAACCCCAATCCGGGCCCTGACGATTCAGCGTCGTCGGATCGTGGTTGCCAAAGAAGACCTCAAGCAGTTGCTCGTAGCTGATCTTTGCAGGATCAAACTCGACGCGAACTACTTCCGCATGCCCTGTGCGGTCCGTACAGATCTGTTCGTACGTCGGCTGAGCCGTATGGCCGCCGCAATAGCCCACGGCCGTGTTGCTCACGCCGGGCAAGCGCCGAAACGTGGCCTCAACTCCCCAAAAACATCCCGCGCCAAACGTGGCTATTTCCATTGATGCCTCCGCGAAGGAAACGATTTGATTCCAATCCCATTCTAACGGGTCGGAACAGAGGCCCACCAAGAATTGCGGAAGCGGGCAGCGCCAGGACTAGCCCCAGCGGCGCATCATTTCTGGCAGGCCGCGAACCTTGCGCCGCTCCCCCATCAGACGATAGAGTTCGTAGCGCATGGCATGTGCCCGCATCGTGGCGTCTTCCCACATATCGCGGCGGGCGGCGAGCCGCTCTTCCAGGCTGAGTTCCGCAAACGGCCGATTCCAGTCGGCGGCGCCGGTCACCTCACGCACTGGCCAGCGGTCTCTGCCTTCGCCGGGTTGCGGCGGCGATCCACCCGGCTGTCCCCAGCCCATTTCCATGTACATACGTCGCCGGGCATCGACGCGGTCGATCGTTCGATCGACAAGCATCTCTTGCTGGTCCAGAGCCAGAGAAAAGAACCGAAACAAGGTTCGCTCGGCCAGCGAATCGGCCCGGTCATGCAGGCCTTGCCATACTTCCTGCTGCTCCAGCGGCTCGAGCTGCGACACTTCTTCTCGAAACTGTCGGAATTCGGCCGCCAACTCGTCAACCGTGGGATCCCCCTCGTCGTCGTGCTGTCGCGGCGAAGCCAGAATGGCAGCGTTCGATCCGTTTGAAGATGAACACCAAGCCCCCACCCCCACCAGGAGCAAGGTCCCGATCACGGCCCAATACCACCAAGGCTGCCGACCCGCCGTTTCTCTCATAAGCGCCCTCGCTTCGGACAAGCGCCTGGATGCGCGAAACAGGCCGCGCTACCAGCTACAAGATTCTAACCCCGTGAACACTGCAAAGTCTTCGCCAATCGTCCTAAAAACTTGGGACGAATGCAAGCTAGCTTGTGCGATCGGGAACGTAAACCCTTTCGATCCAATCCCGTTCGGCAATCACCCAGAAGTTGATGTCCCCCTCCGGCGGCTGCCCGGCCTCCCGCCATTTCTCGTACGCCAGCTTGCGCACTTCCTCTCGCGCGACGGCCAGCCGCTCCTCCCCCAACTGCAACGACTCCAAAGTTACACTCATCCTGGCCTCCCTCGCCGCTAGGAATCCCTGAGATCAAATGCTGCGCGCAGGAACGCGTGGCTCTGTTGGGCCGCTTCCTCCGGACCCATCAGCAGCGCGAATTGCTGATGCACCGTAATGTCGCCTTCATAGCGAATTGCCTTCAAGCCGGCAAACACTTCGTTAAAGTTTACTCCGCCCGCGTCCCAGAGGGGAATGTCGTGATACCGCACCTCGCCGCGCACGCGGGTTGGCAAGACGACTGGGCCATCCGCCGCCACGCGATGATTCTGCACGTAGACGTTCATCAACCAGGGCGCCAGACGCCGCAACGTCCCCTCGCCATAGGACTGCTCACACAACATCAAATTGGCCGGCTCGTAGATCAGGCCGAAGCTCGCGCGATCGATGCGTTGCAACACGTCGACAATCTGATCCACGGTCTCGAACAGGCTGTTCGTGTGGCATTGATGCGCCAGGCGAATGCCGCGCTCCCTGGCGGCGTCCGCGGCACGCGCGGCAGCTTCGATGTCCTCCTCCTGTTTCATGCAGACCCGAATCAGTGTTGCACCCAGCGCCTCGGCCACATCCAGATGCGGGCCGATATTCCGCAGATTATCTGGGCCGTGCTCGTTGTTGCGGGGGACATCGAAATCGGTCGTGACCATCGAAACACTCAAGCCGGCCGCATCGAGCACACCGCGCATCTGCCGCAACTTCTCGGGCGGAGTTTGCACTCCCCCCGCGCTGGCCCGCATGCAAATGGCCGAATAACCCGTGCGGCGAGCCAACTGCACAAACGGCTCGAAGCCGATCGTCATGCGATCCTTGGTCGCATTCTCCGCCACGCGCACCGACAGCGAGAGTTGCATCTTCTGTTCCTGCGGAGGATCGAACGCTTCCGCCTACTTCTCGAACTTGGGAATCTCGGGCGTGGGAATCTCTTTCACCAGCCGCTCGATCACCCCTTCGGCGGCCATCCCCTCGGCCTGCGCCTGAAAGTTGGTGCTGATCCGATGCCGCAGCACCGGCACGGCGATCTTCCGCACATCGTCGATCGCCACGCTAAAGCGCCCGTCCATCGCCGCCAAGGCCTTGCCGCCATGAATCAGAAACTGTCCGGCACGCGGGCCGGCGCCCCAATCCACCAGATCCTGCACAAATTTGGGCGAACTCGCGTCCTTGGGCCGCGTCGCTCGCACCAGCCGGGCGACGTACTTCACAATATATTCGCTCACCGCCACCGAGCTCACCAGCTTCTGCAGATTCAAGATCGCTTTGGCGGAGAGAATCTTCCGCACCTCGGGCTTCTCCTGCCGCGTGGTGCTGGTCAGAATTCGCTCCTCTTCGGCCGCGCTCGGGTAATCGACCTTGATGTTGAACATGAACCGATCCAACTGTGCCTCAGGCAGCGGATACGTCCCTTCCTGCTCGATCGGGTTCTGCGTGGCAATGGTGAAGAACGGCTCCGGCAGCGGGTAGGTGGTCTGCCCCACGGTCACTTCGCGCTCTTGCATGGCCTGCAACAAGGCCGCCTGCGTCTTGGGGGGCGTGCGGTTGATCTCATCGGCCAGCAAAATGTTCGTGAATACCGGCCCTTCGACAAATCGGAAGTTCCGCCGGCCGTGCTCGTCTTCCTCTAGCACGTTGGTGCCCGTGATGTCCGAGGGCATCAGGTCCGGCGTGAACTGAATGCGTTTGAAGCCGATATCCAGAATGCGGGCCAGCGTGCTCACCATCAGCGTCTTGGCCAGGCCGGGCACGCCCACCAGCAGGCAATGCCCGCGCGTGAAGATGGCGGCAAAGATCTGCTCGATCACCTCATCCTGGCCGATGATCACTTTCTGCAATTCGTTCTGCATCACCTGCCGATGCTGCGCGAACTCCTGCAACACATCTCCCAGACTCTTAGGTTTGGTAGCCAACGCGCGAATCCTTCCCTGCTAAACAAACTTTACTCTGACGCGAACCCGAACGGACCGCCGCCCCATATCTTATCGTCTGAGCGACCGTTGGGGAGTTGCACTCAGACGGAACGAGTTGATCCCGCGTCCCGACGGAAGAGGCCGCCGGATCGCGACCATCACCATTGGCGGTGACGCGCTGCACCCGCAATCCGGGCAAGACATCGACGCACGGATAGCGGCCCCCGTGAGTTCCAGGAGCATCTGCGCGACGAGCTGGGCCAGGCCGCGCCCCAGATGCGCGGCGTGCTTCGCCTCGGCGTCGGTCAAGACATCCAGCAACAGCTTCCGCGCCTTATGATCCAGCTCTTCCTCGTCGGCTAGTCGGCGAAGGATGATCCAGGGTCTCTGCCTCCTGGTCTCGACGTTGGCGGGCCTCGCTTCCGCCCGCGAGTGCCAGTTGCACGCGCAGCTTGTCTGGCCTTAACAAGGGCGAGGAATACTGTACATATGAACCTATATTGCGCCCTGCTGCGCAACTCGATCTTTGACATCCAGGAAGTTAGACGCGAAAGGCGAAGTCCGGTGGGCGCGCTCGCCTGCCGGCGCGCCACGCACCCAACGAAGAAACGGGAAGCTTGAGGCGCGCAACATATCTCCAAAGTGCCCGGAGCGTGTGCGCGAGCCTCCTATCATCGGGTGCAAATGCCGAATCCCGCGGGGAATTGCAACTTACGGGGCGCGAGACAGGGCCCCCCGCGGCGCGCCACAGAATCTCAGCGTGGGCTGGCTTGCAGAGGCAGCAGTCACTCGCTCACGCTTCGGGTTGGAGAGGAGGGCGGGCAAGTGATTTTCGGGACAGGGCACAAGTAGTCCCGAAAGTCCCGAAAGTCGAAGGGCGAGACGGGAAAATACGAGGGTTTCTGAATTTCGAGACGGGGACCCCCGTTTGCGCGGCGCGCGGTCCTGAAATGGGATCGGGCAGGAACTGACTTGCCCTGCGAAGGGTGCTCGGTTCGTTGCATGCAATCGCGGCGTGTGCTAAAACCTTAGTACGGACGGGGGGAAAGTGTCGAGGTAGTCGTCCGTTCTTGCGCGACATGCGGCGCCAACTAGCGGCGCTGGGGCGTTGTTCCGCGCGAGGCAACTTGTCCCACGTTTGAGGCGAGAGGACGATTGGCATGGCTAGCCCGCAGGGCAACGTGGTGGGCATCGATCTGGGAACCACGTTTTCCGTCATTGCCTATCTGGATAACAAAGGCTCAGCCACGACGATCCAAAATCGCGAAGGCGACCCGCTTACGCCCAGCGTGATTTATCTGGATGGCAATCGGGCCGTGGTAGGCAAGGCGGCCAAGCGGGCGGCTGCGGTCGATTCCAGCAAGGCGGCCCTGTTCGTCAAGCGAGACATGGGCAAGCCGCTCTATTCCCGCGTCATCGGCGGGCGGCAATATCGTCCCGAGACGCTGTCGGCCATCATCCTCAAGAAGCTCAAGCAGGATGCCGAGCGGCGCATCGGTCCTATCTCCAAGGCCGTGATCACCGTGCCGGCGTTCTTTGACGACACACGCCGCAAAGCGACTGAGGATGCCGGCCGCATCGCCGGATTGGAAGTGCTGGAGATTATCAACGAGCCCACGGCCGCGGCGTTGGCGTATGCGTTGGAAGGGCAACTCGATCGCAACCGCGCCACGGAAGCGCTCGACTTTCCTGCCGGCCACATGACGGCCCTCGTTTATGACCTGGGGGGCGGCACGTTCGACGTAACCGTGGTACGGCTGGCGTCCAAACGATTCGACACACTGGCCACTGATGGCGCCGTGCAGCTCGGCGGCAAGGATTGGGACGACAAGATCGTGGAGTACGTGGCGTTGGAGTTCAAACGCCACTACGGCATGGATCCCCGGGACGATCCGCAGCGTCGCGATACGATTGCGGCCCGCGCGGAAGAAGCCAAGATGCTGCTGAGCGAGATGTTCTCCGCGCCGCTGGATGTGTTCCATAAAGGGCAAGAGCTGAAGCTGGAATTGACGCGCGAGAAGTTCGAGGAAATGACGCGGGATCTGCTGGCGCAAACGCAGATCGTGACCGATCTTGTCGTCAAGCAGCAGGCCAAGGTCGATTGGCCGCAGGTCGATCGCGTGCTGCTCGTGGGCGGATCGACGCGCATGCCGATGGTCAAAGACATGCTCCGCCGCGCGACCGGGCGCGAGCCCGACGACAGCATGGACGCCGACCAGGTGGTGGCGCGTGGGGCGGCCATCTACACGGGCATTATCTCTGCCCGGGCCAAAGAAGGCTTTCTCGAGGAAGAGCTCAACGACGAGTTGGGGCAGGTGATTGTCAACGACGTGAACGCCTATAGCCTGGGCGTCGCGCTCAAGCGCGGCGACAAGCTGGAGAATGCGATTATTATCGAGAAGAACACGCAACTGCCGTGTGCCAACAGTAAGTGGTTCCCGCTGCGGCCGGCGGGGGCGACTTCGCTGGTCGTTAGAGTGCTGGAAGGTGAGGCGAAGGAAGCCGATGCCAACATCCAGATTGGCGAATGCCGCGTAACCGGCCTGCCTCCCAACTTGCCGGACAAAGCGCCCATTCAGGTGCGCTTAGCCATTGGTGGCAACGGGCGCGTTTCCGTCATGGCCCTGGATATGACCGGCGGACGGTTCGCCCAGGCGGAGATCAAACGCGAGAGCGGCATGACCGATGAAGACATCCGCCGCGAGGCTGAGTTTGTACGCAACTTGCAAGTACAGTAGAGTGCCAGTTTGAACTGCCGCGAGACTGAAGTCGCGATCTGAAACGGATCGTGCGAGACTATGCCTTTTATCGTTCAATGCCCTCACGCCGATTGCCGCCGCTACATGCTGCTGGAAGATGAAGTCCGCGGCACCACGGTGAACTGTCTGCTCTGCACCAAGCCCATTCGCGTGGATTCGTCCGATCCCGGCAGCCACAATGCTCCGCCGCAGGGCACCAGGCCCGCGCCCGAGCCACCGCCGCGCACGGCGCCTCCGGGAAGCCAGCAGAAACCGGTTGCGAAAGCGCCCACGCCGCCCCCGCAACAAGCCAGCGCGGATAAGATGCCAACTGACCTTGAACACCTGGGGTTGGGTGATGAGCTCGTAGGACAATTGTCTTCTGGTGGTATTACCTCCATACAGGGGTTGGTAGAA
>JBGTDH010000349.1:0-4616 GCA_041748435.1 Pirellulales bacterium | reverse complement strand
CGGAGCGGGGCAGGGCAGGGGGGTGGGCTGCGATGGCAAGCCCCCCGGAAGCGCGCCGCCGCAACGGGAGCAGCAGACGCTGTCTTGCGTCGGCGACACCATGCCGGCTACGTTCTGGTAGCAATGCTCGCACCACATCGCGTGATATCCGAAGGCCGATTCATTGCGCTCTAGCGCGGTTCATCGCCATCAAGATCGGCCCTGTGCGCGGCAAACTGTAACGGTTCCGCAAACTTTGACGGGCATGTTCCTCAATGTAGGCCGGTCTCTCCGAGACCGGCAACGGGTTTCGGAGAAACCCGGCTACATTACGCACCGGCGTGACTACTTACGCAGCCAGTCGGCGATCTCGCCCATTACTTCTTCGCTGATGTGGCCTCCAAAGGCGGGCATCTTTTGCCGCTCGGCCGCGAGATGGGCGTAGAACTGCTTTCCGCCGGGATTGCGCATCATGCCGATGATCCACTCGCGCGAGCCGTAGCCAGTGAGCGTGGGGGCGGTGCCCAGGCTGCCTGCGTCCTGAAACTGATGGCACTGCGCGCAGCCGGTCGACTCATCCTTCAGTATCTCGACCCCGCCGGCAATCAGGGCTTTGTCCGCCTCCGCCACCGGATGGCCTGCTTCGGCCGCCAGAGCCGCGGCCACTTTGTTGATGGCCTCGGGGCCCATCTCCTTGAGCGTGGTTTGCACGTACTCAACCATCAGCGAATCCGGCATGGCGTTGGGATCGGCCGGGTCTTTCAATACGGCCGTGTTGCCGAAGTAATGCGCGCCGACGATCTTCTCGGGATCCAGCAGCCCGGCGATCCATTCCTTTCTCGCAAACCCATGCAAGTTGGGCGCAAACGGCTTCTCGGGTGCGAAGCCCTTCCCGGCGGCGTCGATGTAGGCGTGGCACGTGAAGCACTGCCGCGTGAGGACGGCCAGGGCCTGAGCTTTCGGGTCTTCGCGCAGCATCACGCGCGCCCCCGTGGCGGGTATTCCCAGTTTGGCGCGCTCGATTGCAATCTCGCTGGCCTCGTGGGCCTCCCAGACGGCGTTGCGATAGCCCAGCTCGCTGCGATCCTGCTTAATCGCCAGGAAGGTCAGATAGCCCGCGCCCACCATCAGGCAGACGAGCAGCCCGACATTGAAACCGTGACCAATCTTCCAGCGGCCGACAATCGGCATCAGGAACAACAGGCCGACCACCGCGCCGGGGATGACGATCGCGCCGATGACTTCCGACTCGCCGGGGAAGAACTTCAACAGTTGGAACAGGAACAGGAAATACCATTCTGGGCGGGCGGCGGAGTAGCTATTGGCCGGATCGGCCGGGGCGCCCAGCCCGGCTTCCAGATAAAACACGAGCACAAGCACCGTGGCCAACACCGCCAAGCAGGCTACGGCATCTTTGAGCACCTGATCCGGCCAGAACGGCGCATCTTCCCGCCCGGGACGCAGCCGCGCGGTGATGCCATGCCGGCGGAACATGAACACGTGCAGCACCAGGAAGAAGATCAGCAATCCCGGCAACACGCCGGCGTGCAACGCGAAGAACCGCGTCAGCGTTTGATGTCCATACTCGGGCCCGCCCACGACCACGCGCTGCACCTGCGCCCCGACCACGGGCGTGGTGCCCATAATCTTGGTGGCCACCTGCGTGGCCCAATATCCCTTCTGATCCCAGGGCAACAGATAGCCCGTGAGCGACAGTCCCAGGACGATCTTCATCAGAATCAGCCCGAGCCAGAAGTTGATCTCACGCGGCGCCTTGTACGCGCCATCGACCACCACCTGCATCAGATGCAGCGCCAGCAGCACGATCATCGCCTGAGCGGTGAAGTGGTGCAGACCGCGCACGAGCCAACCAAACTGCAGATCGTGCTGAATATAGTAGACGCTCTCCCAGGCGGTTTGCGCACTGGGGCTGTAAGACATCCACAAAAAGACACCGGTGATGAGCTGCACCGTGAACGTGAAGACGAGCGTGCTGCCCCACACGTACCGCCAGCGGGAGCCGCCGGGCACGTTCTCGTACAGCACATCGTCCACGAACTCACGATAGCCCGTGCGGTCTTCCAGCCAGTCGAGTAGTGCTTTCATGCCTCGGGAATCTTCTCCGCTTTGCCGCCGATGAATTTCTGGTATTTGACCCACACTTCCTGATCGTTGTTGCGAATGTCGGTCTCGAGCGAGTCCAGATCCCGCGCGGAGGGGCAATGCTCCGGATCGATGCGGGCCCCGTTGGCCTCGAAGCTGCTGTCGTGGCAGGGGCACTTGAAGATGCCCTTGCCGGCGTTGAAATCGACGAAGCAACCCAAATGCGGGCAGATGGCGCTCACGGCCTCCAGCTTCTGGCCCTCGTTATCTTCCGTAATGCGCAGATAGCACGCGCCGATGGGTTCCTTGGGATAGAAGCTCCAAGCGTCCCTGCGATCGGCCACGAGCGAGAACGCCCGCGGCACGCCATCGCGGGGAATCTGATCGATATTGGCCGCATGGATGAACTCACCCGACTGGCTCTTGCGCCGCAGCGGATCGAGAAACATCGCCAAGCCGGCGAGCGTGGGAAACAAGCCCACCAGGCCGCCGACGACAACGGCCGTGGCACGGACGAGAAACGTGCGGCGTCCGGGCGGCGTCTGCAACTTCTCGACGCGGCTCTTGGGAACTTCTTCCACTTTGACTTTTTTTATTTGCTTCATCAGCCACCTCGCGTGTTGTCGGTTGGTTTTATCGCATGGCGGCGCGCGCAGCGTCAAGCACTTTGGCTTGCGCCTGTGCGAAGGGGCCATCCAGGAACGCGCCCGCTGCCGCTTTGTGGCCGCCGCCGCCGAAGGTCTCGGCCAGCTTGCTGCAATCGACTTGCGAGCGGCTGCGGAAACTGATCTTGAATCCCCCCGCGGGCTGCTCCACCAGGATCACGGCCACCTGCGTGCCGGCCACTTCCAGCGTCATATTGATCAGGTCTTCCGTATCGGAGGGCATGGCGCCCGTGGCTTCGAAGTCTTCCCGCAGTACGGCGGTGTAAATCAAGCGGCCGTCTAACTCCGTCTTAGCGCCGGCCAGAATGCGGCCGATGAGCTGGAGCCGGGCGAGCGTATCCCGCTCGTAAAGTTGATTGTAGATCCAATCTTGCTTCGCGCCGGCATCGAGCAAGGCGCCCGCCACGCGAAAGGTGTTGCCCGTGGTCGAGCCGAAGCGGAACCAGCCGGTGTCCGTGGCCAGGGCGGCGAATAGCGGCGTGGCAATCTCCGGCGTGAGCTTCACACCCAACTCGCCGGCCGCCTCGAACACCAGCCGGCCGGTCGCTTCGGCCTCCGTGTTCTTGAAGTGCTCGGCCCCCAGGTCGTCCGCGCTGAGGTGATGATCGAGGATCGCCTTCTTGGCCTTGGTTGCGCGGACCACGTCGCCCATCGATCCCAATTGCGCCCAGGCACTGGTATCCAGCACCAGCAGTACGTCAGTCGCCAGGGCCTGCTCCATCGTCACGTCCTTGCCGAGAGCTTTGAGCTTGCCTTGCGGATCGATGAACCGCAGGTTGGGAGGCGTCTCCTGCGCGTTGACAATGATCACCGTCTTGCCGAGCGCTTCCAGAATGCCCGACATTCCCAACTCGCTCCCCAAGGCGTCGCAATCCGGGCGCACGTGGCTGGTGAGCAAGAACCGCTGGTTCGATCGAATGAGTTCGGTGAAGCGAGGCCAGTTGATCGGCATGTCAGTGGTCAGTGGTTCGTGGTCAGTGGTCAGTAGTTCGTGGCAACGACTGACGACAGACAATTAATGCGGCGACGATGTCTTGCTCCAGCTGCTGCTTGAGCGCGTCGACGCTGGGAAACGGCCGAATGTCCCGCAAGCGGGTGAGAATGTCAACCTCCAGGGGCTGGCCGTAGAGCGAACCGTGGTAGCCGATCAGGTGAACCTCGACTTTGATCGCCTGCTCGCCGAACGTGGGATTTCCTCCCAAGTTGATGGCCGCCGGCCACGCAGTTGTGTCGAAATACGCGTTGCCCGCATACACGCCCGTCCCGGGGAGAAGCGTATCGATGGCACTGACGTTGGCCGTGGGGAAGCCGATCTTTGCCCCGCGTCCGGCCCCGTGCGTGACCATGCCGCGAATGCGATACGGCTGCGTGAGCATGCGGTTGGCGGTCTGCATCTCGCCCGCGGTAATCAGCCGCCGCACGCGGGAACTGGAGACGAAGTCGCCGTCCATCGTGAGAGGCTCGACAATATCGAGCGAGATGCCGGCTTCGTCGCAAAGCTGGCCAAGTACTTCGATGTTGCCTTCGCGGCGGTGGCCGAAGAAGAAGTTAGGGCCTTCCACAATGGCCCGCGCGTTGATGCTATGACGAATAATCTGATCGAAGAACTCCCGCGGTCCAAGAGCGAGCAACGCCTCATCGGTGGGATAAGCGATCATGGAATCGACGCCCAATTCCACCAGCAATTGCACTTTGCGATCAGTCCAGGTGAGCGGCGGCGGCGCCTCGTTCGGTCGCAGCAGCCAGGCCGGATGGGGATCGAACGTGAACACCACGGCCGGCCCGCCCACCTCGCGGGCTTGCGCGATCAACTCGTCAACGATCCGGGCATGCCCCCGATGCACGCCGTCGAAATTGCCGATCGCCACC
>JBGTDH010000348.1:0-3339 GCA_041748435.1 Pirellulales bacterium | reverse complement strand
GCCGGCTGGTGAGCGTGGTGAGCAGCGCTTCGAACTCATTGAGAGCCTCGATATCGTGGGAGGAGATCATCGTGCCGCCTGAGCCGGGGGCAATGATAATGGGCGATGGCTCTTTCTCGTTCGGTTCCTCCTCCGCGGCAGGCTCCTTCGCCGCCGGTTGCTGTTCGTTGTCGGTTTGCGCGACAGTGCTGATGGCCGAAGCCGGTCTCACATGCACCGCGCGGAACCGGGGCATTTCACTGTTCGCATTGCGGGCCGCCGGCAAGGGGGCGGCCGGCTCTGGCTTCTTTTCCGGAGCGGCTTCGGCGGGAGGCGCTGCCTCGGGAGGGGCTGCCTCGGCGGGCGGCATGGGACGAATCCGCGGCAAGGTCTGATCCTGCGAGGAGGCTTCCGACGCGCGGCGCGTCGGAAGCGCGGCGGGAGGCGGCACGATCTGAATCTTGTTCGTGCGCATCGTCGACCAAAGTTGCTCGACCTGATCCATCGCGGATCGCACTGCGCGGCTGTTAATCGGCAGCATCCGCACATTGGAGCCGCTGCCGCCGGCAGTGTTAGAACCATCGGTGGCCGAGCCGCTGCCGCCCGCTTCGCCCATTTTCTGCAACAGCGCGCGAACTTCTGCGACCTGCGCCGCCGAGCCGCGCACGAACAATCGCCGCGTGACAACATCGGCGTTCACCGTCGGGGCCATGCCCACGCCATCGCCCGCCATCATCTTGGTGATGGCATCGACGGCCACCGTGGGATCGACCCGCGAAAGTTGAATCACTTCGATTTGGCGGCTGTCGCGGCTCATTTCGGCAATCGTGGCCCGAATCGTGGCATGCTGCGCGGGACGCGCCTGCGCCATCAGGCAGTTGGTCTTGGGATCTAACGCCAACCGCACATCGGGAAAACTGGCCAACAGCGTCTGCAACACGGCCAGCACCGAGTTGGGATCAGCCCCCATGATCGGATACGACGTGAACTGCGGCGATTCAATGGCCGCGGCCCCCGTGGCGGTACTGGCCACGGGCACGTCAATCACTTTCAGAATCTCATCCACCTTGGCGACTTTGTCCGGCTTGCCCGTGACAAGCAGCTTGCCAGTGCCAGGGTCCAGGGCCATGCGCACCGAGCCATCGGCCGAGGCGTACATGTCGGGCGGGATGTCCAGAAGTTGGCGCACGACGCTCAATACGTCGGACGTTTCCTGATGCTTCATTTCGAAGACCCGCAGGGCCGTGTTTCCGCCTTCGGGGTTCTCGATGGCATTGAGCACGTCTTGAATCATCCGCAGCCGGCCGGCGGTTTCTGTGACGCGAATCATGCCGGCTTTGGGGAAGGAGACAATGGCCCCCTGCGGACCCAGGACGCGGCGGATCTCGGTGTCGGCTTCTTCGGGCGTGAGCTTCTCCAGGCGGAACAGCACGCTGATCAGCTCGAACTCGCCTTTCTTGCTCAGCTCCTTGAGCGGCACATCGGACACCATGTACGGCGGGATCGGCCCATCGGCTTCGTTGTGCAGAATGATCATCCGGTTGCGCTTGACCAACGTGTAGCCCTTGGTGAGCAGCACGCTATTCAAGAGATCGATGGCTTCGGCCGGCGTGTAGCTGTGGGTATCGGTGTAGTTGAAGGTTCCCGGCGGCGGGCCGCCTCCCAACTCGAGCGACAGATCGGCCTGCTTGGCGAACCAATCCAGAACATCGGACCAGGGGGTGTAGCGGAAGTTGAATCGCACTTTACCATCGGCCGACGGCCCGCTGGCCTTGGCGACCTCGGGCTTGGCTGGCGCGTCGCCCGCCGGCTGAGGGTTAGCATCCGGCGGCGCGGCGGGGACAGCACCCGGTTCCGGCATGCCGGCCAGTTTGGCCCATTGCTTGCGCTGATCATCGTCCAGAAGCTCCATTAGCCGGCGCTCATACTTCTCGCGCGTGCCGCGGGATCGGGATCGGGCCATTTCGGCGTCGCGCTCCCCGAGCAGCTTGGAAATCTCGGCCTTTGTCTCATCGCTAAGCTCGAGCTTCTCGGCCACCTCGGGTTCGGCCAAGGCCGCTGCTCCGCTTCGTTGCAAACGGAACTGCTCCAGCAATCCACGTTGCTCGTCGGTCAAGACGGCCAGCCCCAAGGCTTCGCTCTCTTTGCGATACGGCCCGAGCTTCTCTTCCTGCTCCTTCGGCGACGCGTCCCTGAGATCGACCGCCAGCCCCAACGCCTTAGCCTCGCGATCGTCGATAATCTCGTTCAGTTTCTCCCGCTGCTCGTCGGTGAGCTTCAGCTTCTCGGCCACCGGACCGTCGAGCACTACCGACAGGATGCCCACGAAGCGTGGTTCCGCCGCCTGGGTGACTGTCCCGGACGCCGCGAGGAACGCCGCCACGATGAGACTGGCTAGAATTGCTAACCTTCGGACTGCAACGCACATAAGTGAACTCCCGCCGCCGAAAGAACAGAATGAGAACAGGGTCCAAACAGAGACCCTCAGCTATTAAACCCGCCGCCGGCAGTTACGGACCGTGCAAGTGTAAAACGACCATAATTCCATCGTAGATAGCATTTACGCCGATTGCCAGAGTGAAACCACCTCGGGCGAGGCCAAGCAGATATTAACGCCAGAGGTCGTCGCCGGCAAACGGATGGGCTGGCCCGCTGAATTTTGGTTTGGGCAAGGCCTTCAACGCGTGTTCTGCCAGACGCAGGTCTTCTTGCGTGGTAATTTTAAGGTTTACGGGCGAGCCCATGACCAGCGACACTGGTTTCCCGAGGCGTTCGACGAGTTGGGCATCGTCGGTGGCCGCAAAGGTTCCTCGCTGGGCGTAGGCCTCCAGCAGCAGATCGCGGCGAAAGACTTGCGGCGTTTGCGCTTCCCACAGCCCGTCGCGCGGCACGGTTTCTTGAATCGACTTGCCGTCGCGCGAGCGTTTGATGGTGCCGCCGATGGGCACGGCCAGAATCGCCGCTCCCGTCTTGATGGCCTGCTCAAAAACGCGCTCAATCCAGACATCGGCCAGGCAGGGACGGGCCGCATCGTGGATGGCCACGTAATCGCACTCGGGCTTTACCCGAGCCAGAGCCCGCTCGACACTCTCGGCCCGCTCGGCGCCCCCTTCCACCACCTCAATGCCCAGGATCGCTACGTTCGAGGAGAACTTGAAATCGAAATATTCGCGATCTTCCTGCGAGATCACCAGGATGACTTGTTTAACATCGTCGCGATGCAGGAACCGCTCGGCGGAATACAGCCACACGGCGCGATTCGCCAGCGGAGCAAAGGGCTTCTTGTAGTTCTTGTCGTGAAACCGGCTGCTCTTGCCGGCCGCGGGCAGAATCACGGCGAAACGGGGCATGAGGAATTGA
>JBGTDH010000347.1:0-5080 GCA_041748435.1 Pirellulales bacterium | reverse complement strand
GCTGCTCCGGAGTGGTTTCCGGATAATTCAGCTTCAGACCGGCAATCGCGCGTGTGATGATGTTGGCCACAATCGCCCGGCAGACCCATTTATGGTTCGCCGGCACGATGTACCACGGCGCCCACGAAGTGCTGGTGCTGGTGAGGCAGGTCTCATAAGAGGCCAAGTAGTCGTCCCAGTGCCCGCGCTCGGCCAGATCGCCCAACGAGAATTTCCAATGCTTGGAGGGATCCGCCAGACGAGCCAGAAACCGCTCGCGCTGCTCTTCGCGGGACACGTTCAGGAAGAACTTCAGAATCAACGTGCCGTTGCGCGCCAGATGCTGCTCAAACTGGTTGATGTCCTGATACCGGGTTTCCCAGAACGCTTTGTTGAGTTTGACGTTCGGAATCCGCTGGGCCGAAAGCAACTCCGGATGCACGCGGACAATCAAGACTTCTTCGTAGTAGGAACGGTTGAAGATGCCAATGCGTCCCCGTTCCGGCAAGGCCTTGCTGCATCGCCACAGAAACGTGTGATCCAGCTCCTCTGCCGAGGGCTGTTTGAAGCTCGTGACCTGCACCCCCTGCGGATTGACGCCGGACATCACGTGCTTGATCGTGCCATCCTTGCCGGCCGCGTCCATGGCCTGAAAGATCAGCAAGATCGACCACGTATCCGAGGCGTAAAGCAGCTCTTGCGCTTTGGCCAACTCGGAAACATCCTGCGACAGCAGCGCTTCGGCGGTCTGTTTGCGCTCCGCCTTGGGGATGCGCTTATCGCCGGCCCAGGAGGGATCGTAGTCTTTCAGACGAACTTGCTCGCCCGGATCGACGCGGCACCAATCGAGTATCTCTTGCACGTTCATGGTGCTTGATCCTAGCCGGTCGGGGAGGCAAGTCAAATTCTCTTGATTGTACTAAAGCCGCGCTGCACAATGCCGCCATGTCCTTGACTTTGCTCTCCAACGACGGGGAACTGCTGCACTTGCAGGCCACCGGCAAGATCATGCATGCACAGCTCAGCGACGAGCCCGATTCGCTCCGCACGCTGACGGGTCCCAACGGCTATACGCGCAAGGTACTGGTGAATCTGGAGGACGTGCGATACATCGATTCCTCCGGCATCGGCTGGCTGCTCTCCAGCCACAAACGCTTCGAGCGTGCCGGCGGCAAGCTGGTGCTGCATTCGGTGCCCGAATCGGTGCAATTGACGCTCAAGATTCTGCGCCTCGATTCGATTCTGAACATTGCCGAGAACGAATCCGCCGCCGCCGTGATGGCGGTGTGAGACATCACTTACGCTCTGCTGCGGCAACCGGGAAGTGCGTCAGCAGCGTGACGAGCGGGGCAGAGGCGACCATGCCCAGGCCGCAGATCGAGGTCATTTCCATCGTGCGCGAGAGATCACGCACCAGACCGGTCATCGATTCAAGCTGTGCTTGATCCAACTCGCCGGCACGCAGCCGATGGGACATCTCCGTAAGTTTCTGCGATCCCAGGCGGCAAGGGACGCATTTGCCGCAAGACTCGTTGCGAAAGAACTCCAAAGCACTCACGGCCTGCTCCATCAGATCTGTCCCCTCGGCGTACACGACGAGGCCCGCTCCCAGCATCAGACCCAGGTCGCGAAAGCGTTGCAGGTCCAACTCCAGATCGAGAATGTCGAGATGCGTGGTCCCCGCCGGAAACTTCTCGCGGGCAGCGCGCGGAAACGACGTCACGCTTAATCGTGGAGGTAGGAAGCCGGCCGAGGGCCCCGAAGGAGCGAACGCCGCCAAGGCACGGCCCTCCCGCATGCCTTCGGCATAGTCGTCGATCAGTTCCCGCAACGTGATGCCGTTGGGCACTTCGTACGCGCCGGGGCGATTCACATCGCCGCTGATGGAGAAGAACCGCATTCCCAGACACCCGCGCACACCGGCGTTTCGATACCACGCGCCGCCGTGAATGCAGATGCCCGGCGTCCAGGCGAAGGTCTCCACATTGCTCAACAGCGTGGGCTTATCGTACAGGCCGTTGGTCTCCAGTTGCGGCGGGCGATTGCGAGGCTCGGCCCGATGGTCTTCCATCGCTTCGATCAACGCGCTCTGCTCCCCGCAGATGTAGCCGCCGGGACTGACAAACACTTCGACGGGAAAGGCTCGCCCGCTGGAGAGCACGTTGCGGCCGCAGACGCCCGCTTGCTCCGCCTGAGCAATCGTGCGGCGCATGATCTCGATCTGCTCGTGATACTCGTGGCGGATGTAAATGTAGCCGCGCGTGGCGCCCGTCATCAGACCGGCCAGAATCACCCCTTCCAGCACCAGGTGCGGCGTGCGCAAGAGCAACTCGCGATCCTTGAACGTTCCAGGCTCGCTTTCGTCGGCGTTGCAGACGATGTACTTCTCCGTGCCCGCGGCCTTCCAGACATCGGACCATTTCTGATAGGCCCACGCTCCCGCGCCCCCCATGCCGCGCAGATCGGCCAGCTTGAGTTGATCGAGCAGCTCTTGCGGATTCGGGCGCGCGATGTACTTCTTGACCGCCTCGTAGCGCGGCTGCCCAGTGTAGACATCGATCTTCCAAGGCGCGGCCGATTGCCGCTTGATGGTGGCGTCATGATCGGGCGAGGCTGCCTGTCGTGAAATGGTTTGCCGAACCGCGTCTTGAAGCTGTGCGGCAGAACGCTCGACATACAACTCCTCATTGATCAGCACGGCGGGCGCGCGGTCGCAGCGTCCCAAGCAGGAGACGCCGTCGACCGAGAGTTTCTCAGCGCCGAATTCGCGCTTCAGATCATCGAGCGATTCTCGCAACGCGCTGGCGCCGCGGAGCCGGCACGTCATATCGCGGCAGACCTGCACCTGCACGGCCGGCGGCCGCGTGCGGCGGAAATGCGGAAAGAAGCTGGCTACCTCTTGCAGACGATACAAGGGCGTTGCGGTCCGCTCCGAGAGCGCTTTGAGCTCGGAGGTCGGCAAGTAGCCGTGCGCCTTCTGGATAGCGTGCAGTTCCTGAACAATCATGGCACTTGTCTGAGCAGGTCTTCCAATGCCTGGCGGAATTGGGGATGGTCGGGATCGAACTCGTAGCGCCCCGGCCGACGGGCATCGCGCGGATCGAGCATCAGCTCCGTGCTCGGCAGCGGCTGTTCCAGGCATTTGCGAAACGCCGCCAGCCTTTGCTGCATCTCCGATCGGTTGCTTTCGTTGGAACCAGCAAGTGCGGCCGCTGCCAGATAGAGGTGCGCCGCTTGCTCCCAATGCCGGGGATTCTCACCAAGTTTAGCGACAGCGGCAGCCGGTGACTTAATCGTCGCCAGTTGTTCCAGGCTCTTCGACGCCAGCGGCGCGGCCGTCCTTGCATCGAGTGCAGGATTCGCCAGCAACTCCTCCAACGCGGGAAGCTTCCGATCGGTTAAGCTCGTGAGCGTCGGCAGATAATTCCATGTTCTCCACACCAGCCGGCCAGGCCGACCTGCTGCAGATCGTGAAGCATGCTTCGAACCCAGGGTGTGATGGCAGGCGGCGCAGTCGAACTCCGCCAGCTCGGGCCAGACGCGGTCGTTCGATGCCATGGTGCGAGCCTGCAACAGTTCCAATCCGGCCCGGGCATTAGCTAACTGCCCGGCGGCCCAAGCTTCTTTATCGAAACGGGACACGCGTTGGCGGTCGCGCGCCGTGTTCCAATGGGCCGGCATGTGGGACAGATACGCAACGAACTCGAATGCCAGGCGCGGATGACCGGCGGCAATCAGATCGTGATTCACGTCGTGCAGGCGGCCCTCGACTTTCGCCGGCCCGACATGGCATCTTGTGCAGAGGGCGGCCCGCGCCGGCAAGTCTCTCGTGTTGGCCATGCCATGCCGCGAGAGTTTTTCCGGAGCGGAGAGCGTCGCCCAGCCTGCAAGCGTGTGCGGCTCGAGCCAATCTGCCGCGGGACCGTGGCAGGCCTCGCAACTGACTCCCTCCGCGAGATTGTGGTGCGATGGTGTGCTGTGGCAGCCGATGCAGCGATCCTGGAGCACCTTGCGGTGCTCTTCGGCGGTGGTGTCGGCGCCTCGCAGGATTCGCACAATCTCGCGAGAGCGGTCCGTGAGCAGCGTGACACCGGCATCGCTGTGCGGGTCTTGCGTGCCCCACACCGTATAAGAGCTGAGTGCTTCGGCTCGCCCCTCGGTTTGCGGACTGCCATGACAGCCGATGCTTGTGCAGGTGCCGACGCCGCGGTAAGGCGACTCTGCCGGCAGGCGAGCGGCCGTCAGGGCGACGAGGAGAGCCAGGGAAGTGGAGGGTTTCATGGCGCCTCCCCGCGACCACCGGTCGCGGCTTTGTGGGGCGCGGGCGCGGCTTTATGGTGGTAGTTGTGGCACTCCACGCAATCGGTGCGTGCGCCGGCAGGAGGGTCTTTGTCGAACGGTCTGGACGACTGATGGCATTTAAGGCAACTCTCGCGGCCGGCGATCAGGACGTCGGCGTTGGACGTTGACGCTTGCGCGTGATCGGCATAGGCCCGTTCGTGACATTCGCGGCACGTGACCATGCGGTGCGATTGATGATCGAAGCGCGCATGCCGCAGCCATACCTGCGGGATGCGGGATGCAGTCAGCGGCGGCAACAGCGTGCTCAACTCGGCAGGTGCAATCGCTTCCGGCAACGTCGACCTTGCTCCGACCGATGCCGCCAGTTCATGACACTTGCTGCACGCATGTTGCACGTGACGCTCGGCCTTGAGCACGCGTTGGCTCAACAAGTCCAGCGGTTCTCGGGGCGGTTGTTCTCCTAACGGCGCTGGCACGGGCCGTTGGAGCAATTCTTTCCATTCACGCGGCGATTGTGCGAGCAGGCCCTCGCTGAGCCGGCCGAGCAAATCGCGACGAATGCCCTCGGGAGTTAAGCCATGTGGCAGCAATTCCGCGGGCTGCTGGGGATCGACCGTCAGCGGATGGCAAGCGCGGCAATGCTGCTCGTAGGAGATGGTGAGCATGTAATCGCCAGCGGAAGGCGCCAAGCCGGCAAGCGGAGATGAACCGGATTGGTGACAATCGCCGCAATCGAGCTGCACGAGGTCGTCGTCGGACTGATTCGCGCGGCGGTAGCGCTGGCGGTCGGCGGGGGTGA
>JBGTDH010000346.1:0-13473 GCA_041748435.1 Pirellulales bacterium | reverse complement strand
GCAGACGCCAGGCTCGGACGCGCTGGCCGAACGATTGCTCATCGACGGCGCCGGCCCCCACGGGCCAGGCCAGCACAGCATCGAAATCTTCCCGGCCGCGCCACAGCTTATGCAAATCTGCCAGCTCCAGGCGGCAGCTTTCATCGCACAGCAGAATCTGCCAGCAACGCGTCTGCTCCAATGCAGTGCGCACAATGCCCGCCAGGTCGGTGGCAATGCGTAGACCCACCACGCGAATCTGCGGATAGCGATCGGCCAGCTCCTGGGCCACGTCCAGCGTGGCATCGGTGGAGCCGTTGTCCAGAACGATCAGCTCGAAGCGTGCCGTCAGATCGGGCAGCACGTCCAGCAGCTTGGCCGCCGAATCGGCCAAGGTCGCCTGGGCGTTTTTTACCGGCAGCACCACACACAGCGAGTGGCTCAAGGCAGCACCTGTTTCGTGATCGCGAGAAGCGGAATCGGCCGACCAGCGGTAGTAATCGTCGGGCTGCCCGATGCCGCTGGAGCGTCTTGCCAACGAATCTTGTTACGACGCTCATGCCGCACTGGTCGATCGTGCCCGCCGCGCAGCCTGTGCCGAAGGAGTGCGCCTCTGGCACGCCGCGCTGCGTACAGTTATGCTCTTAACCACATGGCCCCCAGCGGCCAGCCACCGCCAGGAAGCTCTCGCGTGACCGCTTCGACGTCCGAAACGCCCGATTTTTCCAAGGGAGACGGCCTGTTGCCCGCCATTGCCCAGGATGCGCAGACGGGCGAAGTGCTGATGCTGGCCTACATGAACGCCGAGAGTTACGCAGAAACCCTGACCTCCGGGCGCGCCGTCTACTACAGCCGCAGCCGGAAGAAGTTGTGGCGCAAGGGGGAAGAGAGCGGCAACTGGCAAGAGGTCCAGGGCATTTATATCGATTGTGACGCTGATACTATCCTGCTCAAGGTTCGCCAGATTGGCGGCGCCGCCTGTCACGAAGGTTACTCCAGTTGCTTCTTTCGCCAGGTGTCGCCCCAGCGGCAGATCATCGGGCAGCGCGTGTTCGATCCTCAACAGGTTTACAAGAAGCCTTAGCACACGCCGCATCCCCGCATGGCCCATCGTCTCAAACTCGGGATTCCCGCCGGCAGCCTGCAAGAGGCCACCGCCGAGCTTTTTCGCCGCGCGGGCTACAAGATCACGTTTAGCTCCCGCAGCTACTATCCCACGATCGACGACGACGAGATCGAATGCACGCTGATTCGCGCCCAGGAGATGGCTCGCTACGTCCAAGACGGCATCCTGGACGCGGGGCTCACCGGCTACGACTGGATCGTGGAGTACAACGCCGACGTGCATGAAGTGGCCGAGCTGGTGTTCTCCAAAGTCAGCCGCCGTCCCGTGCGCTGGGTGTTGTGCGTGCCCGAAGATTCGCCGGTGCGCAGCGTGCGCGATCTGGAGGGCAAACGCATTGCCACCGAAGCGGTCGGCCTGACGAAGCGCTACCTGGAGCGGCACGGCGTGACCGCCAAGGTGGAGTTCAGTTGGGGCGCGACGGAGGTGAAGCCGCCCCGGCTGGCAGACGCCATTGTGGAAGTCACGGAGACGGGCAGCTCGCTGCGAGCTAATCATCTGCGCATCGTCGACGAAGTTTTGCAGAGCACGACGCGGTTCATCGCCAATCGAGCAGCCTACGACGACCCCTGGATTCGCCGCAAGATCGACGACATTGTGCTCATGCTTCGCGGCGCGTTGAACGCGGAAGGCAAAGTCGGCCTGATGATGAACGTCCCGCGAGCCAGCGTGCGGCAAGTGGTCTCGCTGCTACCGGCGCTGCAACAGCCCACCATTTCCAGTTTGGCCGACGAAGCCTGGGTCGACGTAATCACGATTCTGGACGAATCGGTGGTGCGGAACATCATTCCGCGCTTGAAGGCCGCCGGCGCGCGGGGCATTGTGGAGTATCCCTTGAACAAAGTCATCGATTGAAAGCTCTCAGCATGAAACGGCTACCTCGGTTGCTTCTCTCATTCTTCCTATCCGCTTGCGGCTTAGCGGCGTTGCCTGCCGTCTCGCTCTCCGCCGACAACCCACCCCTGATGGTCTACAGCGACGATTTCACCGCCGGGTCCGATCGCTGGGAGCCCACCGACGCTAAGGCGTGGAAGTTAGGTTCCGACGACAAGGGGAACAAGTTCCTCAGCCAACATGCCAAGAGCGCGTACAATCCGCCGCATCGCAGCCCCTTCAACATCGCCTTGCTGAAGGACGTGCTGGTGGGCGATTTCGTGCTGGAAGCCCGCTGCCGCAGCACCGTGAAGGATTACAACCATCGCGACATGTGCTTGTTCTTCGGCTATCAAGACCCTGCGCATTTTTACTATGTGCATCTGGGCAAGAAGGCAGACGATCACGCCAATCAGATTTTCATCGTCAAGGATGCTCCGCGAATCAAGATTTCCACGCTTTCCAGCGAGGGGACGAATTGGACCGACGAGTGGCATCGCGTGAAGATCGTCCGCCGCGTGTCCGATGGCACGATTGAGGTGTACTACGACGACATGGAGCGTCCCGTAATGAAAGCCAGCGACAAGTCCTTTACCTGGGGCCGCGTGGGCCTCGGGACGTTTGATGACACCGGCGACTGGGACGACGTGAAGCTGTATGGCGTTAAGGTGGAGAAGCCGAAGTAGCATCAGCGCCGCGAAACCGCCAGCGGATATTACGCGTGATTCTAGTCCCCAACCCCCGGCCCCTAACCCCCAGCCCCTCTCCCCCATGAGCGCCGAAGCCAAACTCAAAGAACTCAACCTGGAACTCCCCCCAGCGCCCAAGCCTGCCGGTGTCTATAAGCCCGTCGTCGTGATCGGCAACCTGGCCTATGTCTCGGGGCATGGTCCGCTCAAAAGCGACGGCTCGATGTTCACCGGCGTGGTCGGCAAAGATGTCGATCAGCAAGGGGGCTACACGGCGGCCCGGCAAGTGGGGCTGGCTATTCTCTCCACGCTGCGGACCCAATTGGGGAGCCTCGATCGCGTCAAGCGGCTGGTCAAGACACTCGGCATGGTCAATGCCGCGGCCGATTTCAAGCAGCATCCGGCCGTCATCAACGGTTACAGCGAACTGATGGCCCAGGTGTTTGGCCCCGATGCCGGCGTTGGCGCCCGCAGCGCCGTGGGCATGGGCTCCCTGCCGGGCAACATCACGGTCGAAGTGGAAGCCATCTTCGAGTTGAACGACTCCGCGGGCGAAGCCATGTAGGCAAGGAGCAGACCGTGGCCATCCATGAACTGACGGACGAGCAGGTTCGCACCTGGTCGTTGGAGCAGAAGGACCGCTGGTGGCTGGAGAATGTGTACCGCGGCAACATGCCGCAGCTCACGCTCCGCTCCGGCCTGACGGGAATGGGTCTGGGCGCCGTGCTGTCGCTCACCAATATCTATGTCGGCGCCAAGACCGGCTGGACTCTGGGAGTGGGCATCACTTCGGTCATTCTGGCGTTCGCGCTGTTCAAGGTGCTGTCCAAGATCGGGCTGGCCAACGAGTTCACCATTCTGGAAAACAATGCCATGCAGTCGATCGCCACGGCGGCCGGCTACATGACATCGCCCCTCATCTCCAGCCTGGCCGCCTACATGATGGTCACAGGCTACGTGATCCCACTGTGGCAGTTGGCGCTGTGGATCATCGTGCTGGCCATCCTGGGAGTGCTGTTCGCCTTTCCCTTCAAGCGCCGCTTCATCAACGACGAGCAGCAGCCCGTCCCGGAAGGCCGCGCCGCCGGCATTGTGATGGACTCTCTGCACCACGGCGACGCCGCCGCCGGCCTGCTCAAGGCCAAGTTGCTGGTATTTTTTGGTGGGCTAGCGGCAGTCGTGAAGCTGTTCCAAAGCGAGACCATAGCGCGCTACACGAAAGTGCATGTTCCCGAGTTCCTCGACGAGTGGCTCTACAAAATCACCGGCACGCCATCCATTCTGGGCACACCAGTCACCAGTCTCACGCTGCGGCCCGAGTTGGATTTGCCGATGGTGGGTGCTGGCGGCCTGATGGGAATTCGCACGGGTGTCTCCTTAATGGTGGGTGCCGCCGTGAATTACGCCATCTTGGCTCCGTGGATGATCCAGCGCGGCGATATTGTGCCCAACGCCAAGGGCAGCATCGGCTTCAAGGAGATCACGTTCTGGGCGCTGTGGTGCGGCGTGGCGATGATGACCTCCGCCTCGCTGGTCTCGTTCTTCTCCAAGCCGAAGGTGCTGCTCTCCGCGTTCAGCAAGCTCACCGGCAAGGGCGGTCCGAAGTCCGACGTGCTGTCCGAGATCGAACTGCCTCTAAGCGTTTCGTTCATCGGCGTGCCGATCATTGGCGTCTTCGTGTGCTGGATGGCGAAGAGTTTCTTTGGGGTCGATTACTGGCTAAGCGCCGTGGGCATTGTGCTGGTGTTCGCGTTTTGTCTGATCGCCATCAATTCCACCGCTCTCACGTCGATCACGCCGATCGGAGCAATGGGAAAACTCACGCAGCTTACCTTTGGCGTGCTGGCCCCCGGCAACAAGACCGTGAACCTGATGACCGCCGCCATCACCGGAGAAGTAGCCAGCCATGCGGCGAACCTGCTGCAAGACATCAAGCCCGGTTACATGCTCGGCGCCAAACCCCGGCAACAGGCGGTGGGTCACATCCTTGGTATTTTCGCCGGCGCCGTGCTCTCCCTGCCGGTGTTTTATCTGGTCTTTTTGCAAGTCCCGCCGGACCAGTTGCTCGATCCCAACATTCGCGTGCCTTACGCGATGGATGCAGACAAGTATCCTATGCCCGCCGCGACTGCCTGGAAGGCCGTGGCCGACGTCCTGGCCGAGGGGCTGTCCAATCTGAAACAGTCCGCGCAGTTTGCGGCACTCGCCGGCATTTTAATCGGCATCGTGCTGGAGATCGCGCGGCTGGCCACGAAGAATCGCTTTCCCTTGTCGCCGGTGGGCATTGGCCTGGGATTCATCATTCCGTTCAATACTTGCCTGTCGATGTTCGCCGGCTCGTTCCTGTTCTGGGTCGTGGAGAAGATCTACTCCAATCCGGAATCGAAAGCCAATCAGGTGGTGGTGCAGAATCAGGAACCCATTTGCGCTGGCTTGATTGCCGGCGGCGCCCTGATGGGCATCGCCGTCGCAGTTGCCGATGTCTTACTTCCCGCCGCCGGTCACTAATTCTGAGGTCTCTAATGACTCGATTTCTCTGCATTGTGGCACTCCTCACACTGAGCCAGCTCGGCTCAATGCAGGCGGCCGAAAAGCTCAAAGCCTTAATCATCGATGGTCAGAACAATCATAATTGGAAAGCCACGACGCCGGTGCTCAAGAAGCATCTGGAAGGCAGCGGCCGGTTTGAAGTGGCCGTGGCCACAGGTCCCGCCAAGGGGGAAGACCAGAGCGGTTTTGCGCCCAAGTTCTCGCAGTACGAGGTGATCGTCTCCAACTACAACGGCGAGCCGTGGAGCACCGCCACGCAGCAGGCGCTGGTCGATTATGTGCGCGGCGGCGGGGGCCTGGTGATTGTGCATGCCGCCAACAATGCCTTCCCCGACTGGCCGGAGTACAACGACATGATCGGCCTCGGCTGGCGGGCCGCTAACTTCGGCGATCGCTTGACACTGGACGCCGAAGGCAAGCCGGTCCGCACATCCAAGGGCGAAGGTCCCGGCGCCGGCCACGGTCCGCAGCATGCCTTTGCGGTGATTACGCGGGACCAGGATCACGCCATCACCAAAGGACTGCCGACCACGTGGATGCATGCCAGTGATGAGCTCTATCACGGGCAGCGAGGCCCCGCCCAAAACATGCGCGTGCTGGCCACCGCGTATTCCGATCCCGAGAAGAAGGGCACCGGCGCGCATGAACCGATGTTGTGGCTGATTCCCTACGGTCAGGGCCGCGTCTTCACCACCGTTCTGGGTCACAGCCCCGAAGCCATGCAATGCGTCGGCTTCGTCGTCACGCTGCAGCGCGGCACGGAGTGGGCAGCCACCGACAAAGTCACGCTCACAGACCTTCCCTCTGATTTTCCGACCGCGGCCGAGGTGAGTGTTCGCAAATAGCGAGAGCGCTCAGGCCACGGCGTTCAGCGGCAGGTTGCCGGGCGATTGATGGATCATTGCGAACTTGCTGATCCAATCGATCTGCCGTAGCGTGGCGCGCAGTGCCTCGGAGCGATCGATCGGGCGGCCTTGCTTCTGCTCCTGGCGCTCTAACTCCCGCTCCTGCGTTTGCAGCTTCCGCTGAAACAGCTCGGGCAAATTCAGCCGTTCGTCCGGATCGGCCCCTTGTTGGTCCAGCTCCAGACGCACTAGCGCCAACTCTTCCTGGTCGGCCGATGTGATGGCGCCGGACTGCTTAAGCTCCAGAATCAGCTCGGAAAACTCCCGAGATGAGATATCCGTCACATCGTAGCGGGCCAGAATATCGCGCAATGCTTGTTGCGACTGCGGAGAGAGCGAAAGCGTGGGCCGATCGCCGGACTCGGGCACGGCGGCTGCCTCCGCTGCCCGCTCCGATTTGCTCGACCCATCCACCGGCGTCACGCCGCCGAAGTTCCGCAAGATGCCAGCAATATCCATCGCAGCTTCTCCCAGGTTTTCTACGATTGAGGTCACAAGGCAATCGCGATGCCGCGGCGCATACTGCGCACAAACGTTGGGAAAATGCGTGTATGCTCATCGCAGGTCAATGAAGCGCGTTTGCGGGATCGCGCAAAAACGGCCGCCAGCGGCAGCCTTTGCCGACGCGCGGCCAGAAAAAATGACTGCGGATACCTTTGACCCCGCTAGCGACAGTCGCTAGAATGCGGAACTTCCAAATGTCCGAACCCTTTACGCCACGACGAGATCAGATCGAGCATGCCTCCGCGAAAGAACTTCACTCCCAAACGACGGGCCAAGACCACGACCCGCGCCAAAAAGAAGGACCCCATCTTTGTCGATGGCAAGCGTCCGCGGCCGATGTACGTCGATTACAAGGACCTGGAATTGCTGTCCAAGCTGACGAGCCGGCAAGGGAAGATTCTTAGCCGCCGCAAGAGCGGCTGCACGGCCGCCAGTCAGCACGCCGTGACGCGCGCCATTAAACGGGCCCGCTTTATGGCCTTGCTGCCCTACGTGGCAGAATAGAGTTGCGCCGCATCGGTCGGATCCGCGTCGCGCATCGCACCGGGGGCTTACGCCGCCCCGCTCGCCATGCTGATCGCCCCTACTTCAGTTCCGCCAGCCGCTTTTGGGCCGGGGCCGCCTTATCGCTCTGGGGAAACTTGCTCACAACTTCCTGATAGTCTTTCCTGGCCTGATCCAGCTTCTTGAGCACTTCCAGACAGCGGGCGGCCTCGTACAAGCTGTTGGCTTGCCATTCGGGATAACTGTAGCCGTAGGCCACTTTATAGAAGTTGCGCACGGCCTGGTTGTGGTCTTTCTTCTCGAAGTAGATTTCGCCGATCATAAAGCGGGCCCGCGCAGCCACCTCGCGATTCGTCTTGGCCGTGACGGCTTCGTAAAGTTGCACGGCTTCGTCGGTCCGTCCGTTGTTCTGCCGGACCCAGCCTTGTTCGTACAGCATCTCCGGCAAATGCGGTGAATCGGGGAACTGCTCTGCCCCTTGCTCCAGCAAGGCTAGCCCCTTGCTCCATTGCTTGAGCTGGCACGCGGCCTGTCCCCCGTGCAGCAGGGCCAGGGCCAGGAAGTCGTCGCTGCTGGGTTTCTTTACTTGCTGATACAGGGCCAAAGCCTCCGCGTGTTTCGCCTGCTTGAACAGGCTCTCGGCTTCCATAAACGCCGCGTCTTGCGCCAGCGCGCCTTGCGGGAACGTAGCCTGTTGATAGCCGAACGTCTGCTGCGCTTTGATAAAGTCTTCCAGGCGATAGTAAGACCAGCCCAGCTTGTGGGCCGCCTTCTCTCCCAACTCGGTCTTCCCCCCTTTGTTCATAGCGGCGAAGTAGCTCTGGCTGGCGTCCTTGAACTTCTCCTGGTTGTAGGCATGCTCGCCGGTGTGGTAGAGGCTCTCCACCGCGAAGGGGCTGCCTTCGTGCTCGGCCGCCAACCGTGCGAACGCTTCCGCCGCCTCCGCCTCCTTGGAGATCGATTTATAGCCCCAGGCCAGCTCGTAGAGCACTTTGTCTGCCCCGGCGTACTTCGGCTCGTCGCGCAAGATCGTTTGATACGTCGCCACGGCCTCCGCCGGCTTGTTCACGCTCCCCTGACACAGGCCCAGCACGTACAGCGCATCGGCCCGCTCGGTCCCGGTGGGCTTTGTTTGCAGGTACGCCTGCACATCTTCGATTGCCGCGGCATACTGCTTGAGCTGCTGCCGCGCCAAGCCTCGGGCGTAGCGTGCCTTGGGCGCGAGCGCATCTTGCGGGTAGCCGGAGATCAGCGTGGAGAGAGACTTCTCCGCGGCAGCGTAATCCTGCTGACTTAGCTGCGACCATCCCAGGCCAAACAGGGCATGCGGCGCAAACGAGCTGTTGGGCCATCGGAGCACCACGCGTTGATATTCGTCGGCAGCCTGCTTGTAGTCCTTAGCGGCAAAGGCGTATTCGCCCCCGCGGAAATGGGCGCGGTCCAGAAGCTTGCTGTCGGGAAAGTCGGCGACGAGCTTTTTAAGTGAGCCGATCGCCGCCGCGGTGTTGCCGTTCTGGTTCTGTGCCTGCGCCAAAAGGAGCAGCGTCTCGTCGGCCTGCCTCCAATCGGGCTGCGCCTTGAGCGAAGCTTCCAACGAGGTGACCGCGGCGGCGAACTGTTTCAACTCGCTCTGGCTAGCGCCGATCAGATACTGGGCCTCTGCTGTCTGTTCCGGTTTCTTGAGCGCGGCCAACGCAGCCTGCAACGTCGTCGCCGCTTCGGCGTGCTTCTTCTGCAAGAACAGAGTCAGACCACGCCGCACGCGCCACTGCGAAGCATCGGCGTGTTGCGGGTGTTTCTCGAGCAGTTGCTTGTAGAGTGCTTCCGCCTGAGGGTACTCGGCCAGCAGCAGGCGGCTCTCGGCGGCCACGTAGCCCACCTCGGGCGCAAGCGTGTGCGCGGCAAACGCCTTTTGGAACGCCGCCGCATGTGCCAGAGCCGTTTTGTAATCGGCCAGACCCAGCGCGGCAAAGGCCGCCATGTACTGTGCCTGCGGCGCTAATGTGTCTTGCGGATGACCGGCCACGAGATCAGCGTAAGCTGCCACGCTCTCCGGGCGGCGGGCGGGAATCTCGTACAAGGCGTCGGCCTTATCCATCTGAAGCTGTGCCGCAAACGCGCTCTGTCCCGCCTTGGCCAGTGCCGCTTCGGCTGTCTTCAGAGCCAGTGCCGGCTGATTCTCCTTGAGGTAGCTGCGCGCCAGCCAATGACTCCCCTCGGCCGCATCGGCGTCGCCAGCCGCGATTACTTTGCTGAGCCAGTCCCGTGCCTCGGAGAACTTGCCCGCCAGAAAGTAAGACTTGCCTGCCCCCAATTGTGCCGCGCCCAGCGATTTAGACTGCGGATGTTTTGCGACCACGCTGGCATAGAGCGCCGCGGCCTCGTCCGGATGATTGCGCGCCGCCAACGCATTGGCCTGTTGGAACATGGCATGATCGGCGTGAACAAAGCCCGGCATGGCGGCGGCGGCGGCCAGCAGTTTCTCTGCCTCGGCAGATTGGCCCGTGGCCAACAGCGCCTCGCCGCGGCGCATGGTCACTTCGGGCGCCAGCGTGTGCTTGGGGTACTGCCTAAGGAACGCGGCATAGGTCTGCGCCGCATCACCCTGTTTGTTCAGTGTTTGCTGCGCCACGCCCTGGGCATACAGCGCATCGGCTACCAGCTTATTCTGCGGATGCGCCTTGGCCAATTGCCCGTAGAGTGCCACGGCCTCGGCAAGCTTGTCACGATGGTACAGGCATTCGGCCTGATAGAAGGTCGCTTCGGCGGCAAACTGACCCTTGGGATACGTCCTGGCCAGCGTGGCGAAGTTGTCCCCCGCTTTCTCGAACTGCTCCGTCTTGCCCGCCTGGGCCGAATTGAACTGCGACAGGGCCAACAGGTACCAGGAGTTCTCCAGCAGCTCAAACTTGGGATGCGTGCGAATGACTTGCAGAAACGCCGCTTGGGCTTTCTCGTACTCCTTGTTTTGCAGTCGGCACACGCCCAGGTAGTGCTGGGCTCGCGGCGCGAGCGGATCTCCGGCGAATTTCTTCACGAACGCCTCCCATTCCTCGGCGGCCGAATCGTAGAGTTCCCGATTCTGCAGCGCCACGGCGGCGGCGTAATGCTGCCGGGCGGCTTCGTTAGTCGTCGTGGGGGCAGCTTGCTGAGCAACCGCGGTGGGAAGCGCGAGCAGCAACATGCCGCTCAACAAGCCCCCACCCACAAGGCAGGGCAGACGCATGAAGACACCTCTTCCAACTCGAGCCGATGTGTTCCAGGACATCGCACGCCGCTGTAGTGTACCAGTCGGCCGGCCAGGAAAACAGAAGACGCAACTGTCCGAGCGATCCTGAACGCGCGCGGTTTGGGACGCTCCAGGGCTAACTTCCCGGCACCCACAATGCCGGCTTATTCGCGGGACGATCGGCGTCGGGCGTCCAGATTTTTCCGGGCTCGGAGAGGCCGCCGGCAACGTGAGCAGCGCGATCGAGCCGCGGACGCATAATCTTGCCGTCGGGGCGCACCAGGCCGAAGCCGGCCAGGGTCTCGATGACCGCCGGACCGTACTGCGGATCGTTGAGATGCGTGTCGATCAGGTGGACGATCAACTCCAGCGATTGTGCTTGCTCCTGACGCATGACAAGCAACTGCAGTCGCTGGATATCCACCGCCGCGCAAGACACCTTGGCCTCCATCATCCTGCGGCTGGCCTGCTCCAGCAGCTCCAGCTTGCGCCGCGTGTCTTCCTCGGAAATCGCCAGATACTGGTAGCACAGTGCCTCCGGGATGCTGCGCTTGTCGACGGTGCGGCGCAGCACTTCTTGCATCGTCCGGCGCGTGGCCTTCACCAGACCGTCCATCAGGGCGCGGATCGCCACTTTGGCCACCGTGGGCTCATCCAACGGCTCCAGATTGATGCGAGCTACCCGCGCCACGGGCACGTCGTCCAGTTCCGCAAGTTCGATGGTGGCGGGCACCGGCAGATTAAGTCGCTGGCGCAGGGCATCGAAATCAAACTCGGCCGCGGCCTGCTCGATCTGTGTCTCCAGCCGCAACAGCGCCGCCAGCAAGGGAATGCGCAGCGACGCAATCGCGGCGGCTTGCTCGGGCGATTTGCCCTGAAGCAACTCTTGCGGCGACTTCGCCCAACGCTGCGACAGATACTCATTGCGATGCTTCACGCGCAGCGCCTGCATCTCATCGGCAGACGGGGGCGTGGGCAAGTACCACCGCAGCTCCAACTCCACAACAGGCACGGCCACGCGCTCCATGGCCACGGGTTCCTGCGCGGGCCCCAGCAGGCCAAACGTCAAATCGGCCAGCAATGCCTGACACGCCTCCAAGCTGCAGTTTCGATACGTCGAGACTTGCAACCGCGGCTCACGATCGGTCTCGCGGCCAAAGATCAGGAGTTGGCCGAGGACGCGCGGCGTGGTCTCGGCATCCAGGGGGGCGTCCTCCGCCGCCTTAGGGCGATCCAGGAGCAGGCACATGGCCCGCGGAGGCGGCGCGCCCTCCGCCAGGGCCGTCGGAGGCGCTTTAAGAATCACGCATCGAGGACTTCCCGCAAGCACCTCCTGCACGCGCTCCAGATCATGCACCTGATACTCGATCTGCACCAGGTCGACAAAATCGGGGGCTTCCGGATCGATCAACTGCGCGACGCCTTCTGCCTCGACCGCGTCTTCCAGCGGAATGTCGAGCGCCACGTACGTGCGCCAAGCTTCCGTGGCGCCCGGGGCATCGGCCAGCCACATTCGCAAAATGGCCAGGGTCTTCCAGACTTGCGGACTCTGGGGATAGTGCTTTGAAACGACTGCCATCTCAGAGGCCGCGCTGGCCCAATCGATGTAGCGCAGCGGCAACAGCGCCGCAGTGTAGAGGGACTTCCAGGGCGCGTCGTCCGCGGCTGGTTCCGGCGACCAATTCTCTTTGAGCAACAAGGGGATCGCCGGCGAACGATCCAGATTGCTCAGCGCTACTTGCCCCTGACGATCCTGCGGCAATAGGTCTACATACACCTGCAAGAGTTGCCGGCCGGCAACAAACTCGTTGGAGCCTAACAACGCCATCGCGGTAACCCGCAGGGCTTCCACGAGCTTGTCGGGCATGGGATTCTGCCGCGCGCCAAGTGCCCGCTGCACCAGCGCCATGGCCCGCTTCGCGTCCTCCTCTTCGCAAGCCAACAACGCCGCTTCCGCCAGTGCGATCGGATTGGCGGTCTCTTGATTCAGCAGCCCCTGCAACGCCGTGTCGGCTTCCTGAGTGCGGCCCAGGTCTCGCAACAGATCGGCCTTCGCGGTTGTGAGGCAGGCGCGCTCCGGATGCCGGGCTTCCAGTTTCTCGATATAGTCGAGACAGGCGGCCCGCTGATCCGCTTCCCTCAGCCGATCGATCTTGTCCAGATCGGTCACCAGGTCTGCGCAACAGAACTTGACCTTCTTTCCCAAGCCGCCGGGACAAAGAGAATACGGATCGATCGCCATCGGGCGGCATCCTTGTGTGTTGAGTGTGAATCCTGAAGTTTATGCCGCTTGAGCCCGCTTCTGGCCGACCAGTGCGATCAGCGCTTTCTGCGGATCGGCGAATTTCTTAAGCCCTTCGGCCATCAGCGTCTGTTCCAGTTTTTGCAGATCGACATGCTGATCGATCTCGGCCAGCACTTCGGCCGTTGGCATCTCATCCACATGCCGCGTGATCATCCGACCGCTGTGCTGCACGGCATCGTTGGTATCCGGCGGATTGGTCTCGATATCGCTTCCCGCGAACGCCTCGACGTATTTCCAGGCTGGGTCCTGCGGCTTCTTGGTGCCCGTGCTGGCGAAGATCATCTCCTGGGCCAGCGGCAACTGCTTCTCGGCCCAGAAGCGGCAGTTTTCCCGCCAGATGCGCTTGGCATTGACAATGCCCACCTGACCCTGCGCCGCTGCGGAGAGCTGCGGCACGTGCTTCTCCGTGTACACATCCACCCGCGAGACAAAGATGCTGTACACGCTCTTGAACGCCGCGCGAGACGACCGCCGTTGTGCGCCGCGCCACGCCGCATCGCGCGCCAGTTCGTACTGCCGCAGGCTGAAGATCAACGTGACGTTGAGCGTAATGCCGGCCGCGGCCAACTCTTCCAGCGCGCCCAGTCCGGCCGGCGTGGCGGGAACCTTGATCATGCGGTTCGTGTGCCCGGAGGCCCACTGCTTGCCCAGCTCGATGTATCGCGCCACTTTCTGATCATGCGAGAGAGTGCAGGCGGCGTCTTCCAACAGCGGGTCGAGTTCAAAGCTCACGTAGCCATCGTTGCCATTCGTTTTCTCCCATGCCGGCAAGAAGACTGCCTGGGCGTCCCGCACCAACTGATCGGTAAGCC
>JBGTDH010000345.1:0-6169 GCA_041748435.1 Pirellulales bacterium | reverse complement strand
TCAACAGATGCTGGGCAACCCGAGGGGGCGTGGCGGATTCTCGGCGCTGGCGTTGAACGCCGGCGACTTCGTGGGCGTGCTAATTGCATTTCTGTTCTGGATCACCCGCGCTGGTTTCTGGGCGGTGCTGTTTCCGCTGCGCATGCCGCGCGCCGTGCTGCTGGCCCGTTGGGTGGCGATACCCACCCTGATGATCGGAGCGTTTCGGTTGCTGCTCACGATGTACATGAGCATCGTGAACTGGACGAACTCTATATTTCAGATCCGGGACGCCGATCTGGGCGTCCTGATGGGCACGAGCCTCTTGCTGGAGCAACTCTGGTCCTTCGGCTTCTGGCTGACGCTCTTGATCCTGCTGTTCGCCGCGCTCAACGAAATCACCCTGCGTCACGCCCGGCCCTTGCAGTAGAGAGTCGCTATAATGCAAAGGACAAGCTCCCGGGAGGCTCGCTGTATGCTCATATCCTCGTTGCCCGCGGAATTCGAACGAATGGTGCAGTCCGAGATCGCCAGCGGGCGGTTTAGCTCGGTGGAGGAGTTGGTCTGCGAGGCGCTGCGTCAGTATCAAGAGCGGCAAAGCCGACTGACCCATCTGCGCCAGGAGATCCAACTGGGTCTCGACGATCTGGATTGCGGCGAACGGATCGAGATTCACGACGACGCTGAGTTGGATGCCTATTTCGATGGGTTGGTGGCGCGCGGGCAAGAGCGGCTCTCGAACCCTCACGGCACATGATTCCTTTTCGAATCAGTCGTCGAGCAGACGCCGACATGGATGCGCGCTGGGAATACGTAGCACGCCACAGCCCTGCCGCCGCCAATCGCTGGATTCAGATGGTACGGGACAAGTTTCGCTTCTTGTCCAAACATCCCGAAACCGGCGAACTGTGCCCCGAACTGGGTGCTGGCGTACGACGATTCGCGGCCGGAAACCACGGGATTTACTACCGGCTTCACGAAGATCATCTCGAGATCGTGCGAGTTGTGCATGCCGCCAGGGACGTCGATACCGCATTCGGCGAATAATCGGCGGGGGCGCATTGACAGCGGAGCTCGTGTCTAGCGGAAGTCGCCGTGGCAGCCGGAGCAGGCTTTGCTCATGGCGCCGGCGCCCGCGCGGGCTTTGTCGTAGTTATCGGCCTTGGCCCCTTCCACCATGGCGATGCAGGCGTCGCGCAGGGACTCGGCATACTTCACAAAATTGGCGTCTTCGCCGAACTCGTAGCTGGGGTGCTTGATCACTTCGGCCAGCACGGCCAGCAATTGCGCCTCGTGCCGGATCTTGTCCTTGTTGGCCTTGAAATCGTTGGCGCTGGCCGTCCAGGGAGTGAGCGAATTCTGGCCCGCCTCTTCCATCCGCTTCATCAGCTCAGTAAGATCGGCCACGTTCTTCCAATCGGCAGCGGCATCAGCGGGAGTAAGTTTGGGGCTGCCCCCTTCCAGCAGCGTGCGAAGATCTTCATAACGCCCTTTGGCTTCCTGGAACGATTGATCGCTGCCGACCTTGCAGTTGAAACCGGCTTTGGCGACGCCCTCGCGCAAGCCGGCGGCCTTGTCTTTCCACTTGATATCGCCGTCGTACATAGCCGCCACGGCAAACCAGACGGCCAGCGAGCTGTAATGCCGCCGCGCCTGCCGGAAGTGCTGGCTCTTGAACTGGCCGGGATTCTCGACTGCCGGACCGAGGGCATTGATCGATTTCTTGATCTCGGCTTCCAGAGTCTCCGCATCGGCCAGCTTGGACCAGCCAACGCCCCCCGCGCTGGCGGCCGGATTCGCGACCCCGGTAGCAGGCAGCGAGGTCCCTGCCACCGCTGCGGCCGCCGGGCGCTTGCCACCGGGTTGTCCCGTGCCCACCGCCTTGGTCACGTCTTCAAAGAAAGTCTTCTTGATGAGTTTCTCGTCCCACGTGGGCGGCGGCACCGTGTTTTTCTTCGCACGTCCCGCTTGGCCCCACACGGCAGCCGCGAGGGAGACTAATGTGAGACAACAAAACGCGACGATCGCACATCGGCATTTGGACATTGGAGCTTCGTCATTCCTTCAGCGTTCGGATTTCGACATTCGCTCATTATCTCACGCCCGCAGTTCCTTTACCACATTGCCTGCACATCCGTCGCGACGCAAGGGCCCCGCTGATCCGACAAAGCGGGTACAGTTGCCGGTCATGTCGGACGTCACTCGAATCTTGACGCAAATTGAATCGGGCGACCCCTCGGCGGCGGAGCAACTTTACCTCTGGTCTACGACGAGTTGAAGAAACTCGCTGCCCAGCGGATGGCACAGGAAAAGCCGGGCCAGACGCTTCAGGCAACCTTCCGGCGAACCACGTCAACAACTCCGACAGTATCTCTTCCGTCGTGACGAATCGCGCACTTGGGTATGCACGGGCCCACGCCGCAACACGCAAGTGCCAGGCGTCTTGTCGGTAGGTCAGCGCAATCCAGTAAAACGTGTCCGCGAAATAATCACCGGCCATGCCGCGTCACTCCGGCAAATCTGTCCGTTTGAGAGTGCCGTAAATGTAGTGGTCGTGTTGCGAAGCCCCGTCAGTCGGCAATCGCGCTACCACTTCCTCCGGCAGAGCATTGGCGCGCGCAATGAGCTTCTCGGCCAACGTTGGTCGGACTGGCTCCTTGCCAATTTCCGGACCTCGACCGTCCACCGCAATCTGTGGCTCGACCGTCAACCGCACTTTTTCGTGCTCGCTCAGCGGCAGCGGCTGCGCTGGCTTTAAGACGCCGTCTTCGTAAGTGGCCTCTACCGTGATCGTCATAACGCTGCTCCAGAACCAGGGGCGCGAAACACCCTTCGCTCGCGACTTTCGACCCCTGTTTCCTGACCACGGACGAAGACAATCGAAAGTAGACTCGCTGTCGTGCCGCGGAGAAGCTGTTGCCCCTGGTCTACGACGCGCTGCGCAAGCTGGCCGCGGCAAAGCTTGCCCAGGAGAAGCCGGGCCAGACGCTGCAAGCGACGGCTCTGGTCCACGAGGCGTACCTGCGGCTGGTCGACGGCGAGCGTCGAGGCGTAAGCCCGACGTGATCCGACGAAGTCCAGCGGTTCCATAGCCGCGGACACTTTTTCGCAGCCGCGGCCGAAACGATGCGGCGGATCCTTGTCGAGCAAGCGCGGCACAAGAAAAGCGCCAAGGCCGGCGGCCAGGTTCAGAGGGTCGACTTGCTGGATGCCCACTGGGCGGCGGCCCGCCCCATCGACGATCTGCTGGCATTGAACGAAGCGCTTGAAAAGCTTGCCGCCCTGGATCGCCACAAGGCCGAATTGGTAAAGCTGCGCTATATTGCCGGCTTGACGATCCGCGAGGCAGCCGAGGCATTGGGAATCGCGGAGTCAACCGCCGATCCCGATTGGGCTTACGCCAAAAGTTGGCTGCGGGTGGAATTGACTCCCACGCCGGACGATCGTTGCACCCCAGGTTGAATGTTGCAGGAAATAATCAGTCCCGTCGGGGAAACTGTCGCTAGTTTTCGCACTATTACTCGGAGCGAGCGCGTCCCACGCACTCCCGAGCATTCAACGCCAATGCATTTAGACGAACAACAGATCTGGGCCCGCGTGCATCTTGCGCTTGATTTGTGTCGAGTCGTGTTGGGGGCACTGTTTTGCCCCGCGCGTCTCCGAGAGCCTGCCGGCAAGGGCTGAAAAAATGACTTCGGACATCGCCCTCGGCTGGAAGTTGGCCCAACGGTTGAGTATGGGTCAAACGCCTCGGTCGCAAGCAATTGCCAACAAAAAAACGAGCTTGACCGGGGAGGCGAAATTAGTATTCTTGGGCCACTGTGGTGAGTTTTGGGGACAAGTGGTGATTCATGCTCCTCACTGGGACTTTTGCCCGTTCCCTGGATGAGAAGCAAAGGATTGCGATCCCCAAACGACTGCGGGACGCGTTGGGAGAAGGGGTGGCGGCCTTGTACGTGACCCCCGGCAACGACGGTTCCTTGAATGTCTACACGGAGGAGCAACTTTCGCAGCTTGCCCAACGGCTGGAAGCCAGTTCGCCGGCCCAGCAGGAAGTGCGGGCCTTTGGCCGCTTGTTCTATGCCCGGGCGGAGCGTGTGGAGTTGGACACGCAAGGTCGCATTCGGATACCGCCGGAGTTAGCCCTGTCGGCAGGATTGGAAAAGGAAGTGGTGCTGTTGGGCGTGCAGAATCATATGGAGTTGTGGGACAAGATTCGCTGGGAGGCGTACCTGGCGGGTCAGCAGCCGCGTTACGACGAGATTGCCGAGGCGGCCTTTGGCCGTGGGTCCTAACCGATCAAAACAGAGCACAGGAGTTCAAGTCGTCCGTCCGTTTTGTTCGCCTTCGCGCAACGACCCGAGCCCCGATCATCGGCCACCGATTGGGACTTGCCAGCCAGGACAGCCCGGCGGTTGCTGCGGATTAAGGGGAGAGGACGCCCCGAGATTGCGAACCGCCCTCCGGGCTCGTTCCGTCGAGCACGGTTGGCAGATCCGACCAGGAGTAGGCGCACGGAGGTTGCCTTTGGTCGGCATCTTTGGTTAAGACACAGCAGCCCTAGCGAGAGGTCCTCTCGCTAGAGGCTGCCGTGCCTTGCGCCAAGATCGCGGTTTCATGTCTTCTTTTCATCCGCAGCATGTACCGGTCTTGCTGGACGAAGTCGTCCGCTGGCTGGAGCCGCGCGCCGGCCAAACGATTGTGGATGGGACGTTGGGCGGCGGCGGCCACACGCAAGTTCTGGCCGAGCTTGTTGGCCGTGACGGCCTCGTGATTGCCTTGGATCGAGATCCCGCAGCCCTGGCCGCGGCGGAGCAGCGGTTGAAAGGGCGGAGCGTGGCCTTAGTGGAATCGAATTTTTGCGAGCTGCCAGAAGTGCTGGCAGAAATGAACCTCACTGCGGTGGATGCCGTGCTCCTGGACCTGGGACTTTCGAGCGATCAACTAGCCGACTCGCAGCGAGGCTTTAGCTTCGATGCCGACGGCCCGCTCGATCTGCGCTTCAACCCCGACCTGGGCGAGCCGGCCTCGCGGTTGGTAAACCGCCTGCGCGAGGAGAACCTGGCGAACCTGATCTTCGAATACGGCGAGGACCGTCTCAGCCGCAGGATCGCGCGGGCTATCGTCTCTGCGCGGCGGGACAAGCCGATCGAAACAGCCGCCGAGTTGGCCCGCATTGTGCGCAGCGCGGTGCCGCGCATTCCGCAACAGCGCATCGATCCGGCCACGCGCACCTTTCAAGCTTTGCGGATTGCCGTGAACGAGGAACTGAAGTCCTTGGAGACTGCACTGCAACGCATTCCCGATTGCTTGCACCCGCGCGGACGCCTGGCGGTGATCAGCTTTCACTCCCTTGAGGACCGGCGGGTGAAGGAAGCGTTTCGCGACGATGCCCGCTACGAAGTGCTGACGCGCAAGCCGGTAGTTCCCAGCGAAGAAGAAGTATCTCGCAATCCGCGGTCGCGCAGCGCCAAATTGCGCGTCGCTTTGAGAACAGAGGTGGGACACATCGTCCCGAACTGAATTCATTTTCCAGGCAGGCAAGACGCCCGCCTTAACGGCAAGGAGGCCTTATGGGCAAGGAAGCCAAACTCGGCGTGGCGCTGATCATGGTGCTGTTGGCCGCTTTCGGCCTGGTGCTTTACAAGCGGATGAAGGAATTGCAGCCGGCCGCCGACCCGTTGGCCGCGGCAGATCCGATCAAGCCCGCAGCCACGGAGCCGGAAAAGCCCAAGCTCTCGAGCGGCCCGTTGAAGCCCAAGGCCGTGCAGCAACCCGCGTCCACGGGCGCTGACGCCTCGCGGTCGAGCGTCGCTTCGCGGTACAACGATTCCAAGTACGCTGCGCCGCTGACCCCGGAATCGACCGCGGGCGCGCCGCCGGCGCGGGATCCGTTTGCATCTGAGGGGACCGGCACAAATTCGCGCTACGGCGATCGCTACGGCAGCTCGTCGCGCGATGTCTATGGTCCGGCAAATACAACGACGACGGCCGATCCTGCGACCTCGGACCCTACCACAGAGACCGAGACGGCCAGCGACCCGCCCCAGCGTTCGGATCCGTTTAATCGCTACGGCGATCGAACGTCGAGCGCTGGACTGACGCCCACCGGCGATGCTTCCGCAGCCCTGATGCCGGCCTCCGCTACGACCGAGACGCTGATACCCGTCACACCGGCGCCGGACCGGAA
>JBGTDH010000344.1:0-5623 GCA_041748435.1 Pirellulales bacterium | reverse complement strand
GCGCGACCTGGGCGTGACCCGCATCGGCGCTTCGTCCACGGAATCGATCGTCGTCGGGGAGCGCAAGGCCAACGGCGAGGCGACTGGCAACGAGAAGACGGTGCAAAGCGTCGGGTATTGAATCTGTTATCTTCCTGCGATCACTAACGGGAGTTGTTATGTCGAGCCTTTGTCGTCTGGCATCGGGTGTTGTCGCGTGCATGGCATTCCTGATCGCCGGCGAGCAATCGTGCCACGCGCAAGCGAAGCGTTACGAAGTGGAGTTCCGAGAGGCCATCGAATACGGGACGGGCGCCGAGGAGAAGCTGCAGTTCGATTTGGCGCGTCCCAAGGACACCACGGCCCCGACGGCGGGCATCCTGTTCATTCACGGCGGCGGCTGGGCGCACGGCAACCGCGGTATGCACGTGGCTCAAGTCAAAGAAGCCGCGGCACAGGGCTTTCTGGCCGTCACGGTCAGCTATCGGTTCGCCCCCAAGCACCTGTTTCCCGCGCAGGTGGAAGACTGCAAGTGCGCGGTGCGTTATCTGCGCGCCCACGCCGCGGAGTTAAATCTCGATCCCCAGCGCCTGGGCGCCCTTGGCTATTCGGCCGGTGCCCACCTTTCCATGATGCTGGGCACGATGGACACGCAGGACGGCTTGGAAGGCGAAGGAGGTTGGGCTGATCAGTCAAGCAAGGTGCAAGCGGTCGTGGCATTCGTCGGGCCGACGAACCTCGACACTGTCTATCCGGAGACCTCCAAGAAGATCGTCGAGAACTTTCTGGGTGGTCCGCGCGAAGAGAAGGGCGACGTCTATCGGCGGGCTTCGCCGGTGACGTACGTCGACAAGTCGGACGCCCCGATGCTGCTGCTGCAAGGCACGACCGACGTGCTGGTCCCCTACGATCAGGCTTTCCAGATGGCCAAAGCCCTCACCGAGGCCGGGGTTCCCGGCCGCGTGGAGTTGCTCCTGGGCCTGGGACACGGTTGGGGCAATCCCGAGGCGGACCGCACCAACCGCGCCGCCATGGCATTCTTCGCGCAGTACCTGGCGCCCAAGTAGTTCGTCGTACCGGCTACTTCTTCTCCGGCAGCGTGACGGGCTTGTACTCGTGGTCGCGTTTGCGCAGTACCTTGGCCTCGACAATCTTGTCGGGCTGCGGCGCGTTGGCGTCCCCCGGATCGCGCCGCTGGATTTTTGCCAGCACGTCGAGACCTTCCACCACGCGGCCGAACACGGTGTGCTTGCCGTTCAGATGGCTCGTAGGTCGGAAGGTCAGGAAGAATTGCGAGCCGCCCGTGTCCTTGCCGGCGTGAGCCATGCTCAGGCTGCCGCGGAAATGCACGCGATGCTCTGGCTTGTCGCACTCGCAGGCAATGTAATAGCCGGGTCCGCCGCTGCCGGTGCCGGTGGGATCGCCCCCTTGGGCCATGAAATCGGGCAGCACGCGATGAAAGGGTGTGTTGTTGTAGAACGGCTTGTCGGCCTTCTCGACCAGGCTGATAAAGTTGGCCACCGTGTTGGGGGCTTCGTTCTCGAATAGCTCGATTACGATGGTCCCTTTCGTGGTTTTCAGCTCCACGCGCGGCAGATCGTTGGCCTTGGTCTCCGCGTCGCGCAGTTCTTTTTCCTTTATCCAATACTCGCGATACTCGGAAATCTGCGCCAGATCGCCTTCGCCTTGTTGCGTGATGCCGCCTTTCTCTTTGGCCGCCTTGAGATAGCGTTCGGCGCTGTCGAAGTCGTTGGTGGCAAAGGCGGCTCGACCCGCCAGATCAGCCAATCCCTTGGCTTCGAAGCCGCCGTCCAACAGCACCTTGGCTACGCGGGAAGTGGCTTCGTAATCGCTCTCCTGACCAGCGTTGGTCGCCACCGCGGCCAGGAACTCGCCGGCCTCTTGTTTGGAGGCGTCTCCCGCCGCATAGGAAGCCTCCGCCGCCTTGGCCATATTGGGCAGCAGGGCCTCGCCCTCGGCCAGCTTGGCGTTGAACTCTTGCTCCAGCTTTTTGCGCTCTTCCGGCATGGCAATCTTCCACGCCGCGCGAATTTCCTCCAGTTTGCTCACCAGCGCCTTCCACTCGCCAAGCTGCTTGGCAAACTCGGTCGCCGGAGCGTCGGCTGCCGGCTTCGCCGCTGCCGGATCCTCTTTCTTCACCTCTTGCGCGTACGTGACGGAACCGGCCAGGGCCACGAACAGGGCGAACATGCCACGCCGAAACATAAACAGTCTCCTGATATTGGTATTGGATCTTTTTGGTGGGTCTCGCAGACTCGACCCACCCTACTTCCCTTGCTACGCACGCCACGCTGCGTGTGTGCGTAACCTACCACAGACGCCCGCTGCAGGAATAGGTTGCCGATTGCCCAACGCCGGTGCAGCGATTATTCTGTGACCTCAAACTACACCCAACTTCCGTGGGAAATGCCTGCCATGAGATTACCTCAATGCCTAATGGCTTTGCTTGCCTTGCCTGGGTTGCTCTCTGCCGCTGAGGAGCCCAAGCCAACGCACGTCAACGTCTCCTACGGGCCGCATGCCCGCAACGTGCTCGACTTCTGGCAAGCCAAGGGGGAGGGTCCGCGGCCGCTGCTGGTCTACATTCATGGGGGTGGTTGGACCGGGGGCGATAAGCAGCAGCCGCTGGATCGGTTCCAGCCGTTTCTGGACAAGGGCGTTTCTTATGCGGCGATCAATTATCGGCTCTCGGGAGAGTCTCCGCTTCCCGCGCCCGTGCATGACGCGGCGCGAGGCATCCAGTTTCTGCGCACCAAGGCCGATGAGTGGAACATCGACCCGTCCCACATTGCCCTCACCGGCGGCAGCGCCGGCGCCTGCACGTCGATGTGGATTCTGCTGCACGATGATCTGGCGGACCCCAAATCAACCGATCCCGTGCTGCGGCAATCGAGCCGCGTCTGCGCCGCCGCGGTTGCGGCAGGCCAGACTTCGATCGATCCCCAAGTGATCGAGCCCTGGCTGGGTCCCCAGGTGTTGCAGCATCGCATGATCAATCTGGCGGTGGGAGAGAAAACCATCGAAGGGGCGTTGGCCAACTACGAACGGCATAAGCCGCTGTATGTGGAGTTCTCCCCCTACAACCACCTCGATGGCCAGGACCCGCCGCTGCTGATGACCTACGGCAACAACATGAAGCTCCCTTCGGAGAATGCGGGCCACGGCATTCATCATCCGGTCTACGGCGTGAAGATGAAGGAGAAGGCCGATCGGTTGGGGCACGAGTGCCATCTGCTGATTCCGGATGTCTCCCAATCGGACAAGTACGCGACCGCCAACGACTTCTTGTTCGCCAAGCTGCTGGGCAAATAGCCGTCGCCAGCCCGCGAGGCTGCGATGCACCAATTCTCGGCGGTCCGCTGGCAAGAGTCTTGCATGACACGTATAGTGGTGTCGCTCGGGCGGACACTTCGATGAACTTATCTGGCAGGATGCGACGGCCCGCGGCGTTGAGGAGACAACCATGCGCAACGTGATGAGTCTGGTGCTCGGCGGCGGCCGGGGGCAGCGCCTCTATCCGCTCACGAAGTTCCGCTCCAAGCCCGCCGTGCCGGTGGCGGCCAAGTACCGTTTGATCGATATTCCGCTCTCCAACTGCATCAACAGCGGGCTGGACCGCATTTATGTGCTCACGCAGTTCAACAGCGTGAGCTTGCACCGCCACATTCGCCGCACGTACAACTTCGATCATTTCAAGGGGGGCTTCGTCGAGATTCTGGCCGCGCAGCAAACGCTCGATAGCTCCGATTGGTATCAGGGCACCGCCGATGCCGTGCGGCAGCAGATGCGTTATCTCCAGCAGCCGGGCATCGACTACGTCCTGATTCTCTCGGGCGATCAGCTCTACCGCATGGATTTTCAGCAGATGCTGGCCGAGCATCAACGCGCCAAGGCCGACGTCACCATCGCCGCCCTGCCCGTGCATAGCTCCGAAGCCAGCGGGTTGGGCATCATGCGGGTGGACGATAACGGGCGCGTGGTTGGTTTTTTGGAGAAGCCCAAGACGGAAGACGAGCTTAAACTGGTGCGCACCGCTCCGGCCTGGATCGATGCGCATGGCCTGCAGAGCAACGGCCGCGACTGCCTGGCCAGCATGGGTATCTACCTGTTCAATCGCGACACGCTGCTGGACGTGCTGACCAAGACCAACTATCGCGATTTTGGCAAAGAGGTGTTTCCCGCCTCGATGCGCACGCGGCACGTGCAGGTGTACCTGTTCGATGGCTACTGGGAAGACATCGGCACGATCAAGAGCTTCTTTCACGCTAATCTGGAGTTGGCCAACCCGAAACCCCCGTTCGATTTCCATTCCGGCGAAGCGCCCATCTACTCCCGCGCCCGCTACCTGCCGCCCACGCGGACGGAAGGGGCCAGCATTCGCCGCAGCCTGATTGCCGATGGCTGCATCATTGGCGAGGGGGCCACGATCGAGAACAGCGTCATCGGTGTGCGCTGCCGCATCGGCAACCACGTCACCATTCGCAACAGCGTGCTGATGGGGGCCGATTTCTATCAGGAAGACGCGGAAATGACCGCCGACAACGGCCGTGGTTGGCCGCTGCTAGGAGTCGGAGACAACACGCTGATCGACGGTGCGATCGTCGACAAGAACTGCCGCATCGGCCGCGGCGTGCGCATTACCAATGCCCGGCAAGTGCAAGACAGCCCCGAGACCGCCGAATGCATGATCTGCGACGGCATCCCCGTCGTTCCCAAGGACGCGGTGCTGGCCGACGGCTGGCATCTGGAATCGTGAGCCAGCATCGGTAGGTATGCCCCACCGCGTCACTGCTCGATGCTGAGGGCCACGCGAAAGCCGGTGTCGAAGCGACGGCTCTTGGCCTCCGAGGAGCGGCGATGGGCCGATCGGCATTGATGCTGCATGCTGCTCCAGCCTCCGCCGCGTTGGACATAGCGTGGGACGCCCAGACCCGCGCCACCGCGTAGGCCCGTCGTGGGATAACTCGAGAACGTATCGGAACACCATTCCCACGCGTTGCCATGCATGTCATAGAGTCCGAAGGCATTAGGCTGAAGGCTTCCCACCGGCGCCGTATATGCGTGGCCATCCGACACCGAGGTGCTGTCCCAGCCATTGCCCGTGCGCTTGAGGCCGGCGGGATCATCCCCATGCTGAAACAGGGTCTGCGTCCCGGCCCGGCAAGCATATTCCCACTCGACTTCGGTCGGCAGACGGTAGGCCCGGCCCTCCTTGCGGCTGAGCCAGTCGCAGAACGCCAGCGCGTCCTGGTAAGTGACATTGACCACGGGATGCTCGTCTTCGTAGGTGAAGCCCGTGTGCCGCCAGTTGAACTGGGTATCAAGACGCAGGGTCGTGGAACCCGGGAAGAAGCCTTGCGCGCCCTGCTCATCCCGCTCGGACTCCGTCTGATATCCCTGGTCCTTCACGAAGCGCGCGAACTGCCCTTTGGTAACTTCATAGACACCCAGATAAAACGAGTTATTAATCTGCACTCGATGCTGAGGCTGTTCCTGCTGTAGATCAATGCTTTCATTCATGGCGAGCACTTTTTTTTCTTGAGCCGGGGGAGTGCCCAGCAGGAACTCTCCCTGGGGGATTTGCGCTAACGTCATGCCGATGGAATTCGTCGCAGTCGCGAGG
>JBGTDH010000343.1:0-3539 GCA_041748435.1 Pirellulales bacterium | reverse complement strand
GGGACGACCGGGCAACAGCAGCTCGTCGGTGGTGTTCAGCCGCCCCTCGGGAAAGATGCCCACCAGCTCTCCTTGCTCGGCCAGGCGAATCGCCATGCGGGTGGAGGCGGTGTCGATCCCCGCGCGATTGGTGGGAATGGCCTGCAGAATGCGGAAGCCCCACCCCACGCTCCACAACTCGCAATACTCGCGGGCCACCATCCAATGCACCGGCCGCGGCACGGCCATGGCAATAAACAGCGGGTCCACGCCCGCGCGATGATTCGAGACAATCACCGCGCCCTGATTTCGCCCCACAGGCAACGGGCCACTTACCCGCGTTCGCCACAGCAGTCTGTTCAGCACGTAGCACAGCAGATACAACGGCACTTGAGGGAGCGTGTAGCGCGTGCGCCGATAGACCACGCAGCCGTAGATCAGGGCCACCAGGAAAACGGCCGCAACTGTGGCCAGGATAGGGGCCGACATCCCGGCAATCGCAAGGAGCATGGCGTTCGGGGCGTGAGGATACATACGAAGGGACTAGGGATTGGGGGGCTAGGGACTAGGGAAGAATCGCCGGCTGCACCCAGCCTCCAGTCCCTAATCCCCAGCCCCTCTCTGCATCAATGAAACGCATCGGCATTATTAGCGATACGCACGGTCAGGTGGAATACACCCGTAGCGCTGTGCGAATGTTGGAGAGCCTGACGCCGGAGTTGTTGATCCATTGCGGCGATATTGGCGCCGCGGAGATTGTGCGGATGCTGAAGCCCTGGCCTACGCATTACGTGTTCGGCAACGTCGACGCAGATGAGGTAATGTTGCGGCGGGCCATCGAAGCGTGCGGCCACACCTGCCACGATCGGTTCGGATCGCTGGAGGTGGAGGGCATTCGGATCGCCTTTCTGCATGGAGACGACGGCTCGCTCTTGGAGCGAACCATCACCAGCGGCGATTGGGATTTGGTTTGTCACGGTCACACCCACCGGCGTCGCGAAGAGCGCCTGGGAAAGACGCTGGTTCTCAATCCCGGCGCCATTTACCGAGCCAGTCCCCATTCGTTCGCGATCGTCGATCTGCCCACACTGGAAGTGACGAGCGTGACCCTCTAGCCCTTGAAATCGAGCCCCGCATGACTACCCCGCGTTATCTGGTATTCGATACGGAAAGCGTGGCCGATGGCGACCTCGTGGCGCGGCTGCGTTATGCCGGACAAGGCGTCGATGCGGCCGAGGCCGTGCGGCGGTATCGCGCGGAGCTGACCGAGAAGTACGAGAACGATTTCATTCCGTACACGTTTCAGATGCCGGTGTCGGTGGCCATCGCCAAAGTGGGCATCGATTTTCGGCTGCTCGATCTGGTGGTGCTGGACGAACCGCAATTCCGGCCGCATATCATTACCGAGCACTTCTGGCGGGGCTGGCAGAAATACAATCGGCCCTCACTCGTGAGTTTCAACGGCCGTTCGTTCGATATTCCGCTGTTGGAGCTGGCGGCCTTCCGCTTTGGCGTGAATCTCGCCGCGTGGTTCAATCTGCAAGGCAAGAGCTTCGAGCAACCTCGCAACCGGTTCAATGTCGAGGCCCACATCGATCTTCACGAGCTGCTCACCAATTTTGGCTGCACGCGGTTTGTGGGAGGCTTGAATTTGGCGGCGAATTTGTTGGGGAAACCCGGCAAGATGGATGTGCAAGGCTACATGGTGCAAGACCTCTACAACGAGGGCCGCCTGCAAGAGATCAACGACTACTGCCGCTGCGACGTGCTGGACACGTACTTTGTGTTCTTGCGCAGCCGCGTGCTGCTGGGGCAACTGCCGCTCGAGGAAGAGCAGAAGATCGTCGACGAGGCCAAAGCCTGGATCGAAGAGCGTGCCGGCGCCACGCCTGCCTATCGCCTGTACCTGGAGCGCTGGGGCGATTGGACCAATCCCTGGACGGGCGAAACGGGCTAAGATCGTGCCGGGAGGCAGATGTTGCCGGAGCGGCCTGCCAGAAGGGCACGAGGCGCGGCCAAGTGTTGCCATAACGCCACAAGCTGTGTCAGTTGCTCATCCAGGCGTTGGCTGAACTCGGCATAGGCAGGTGTGGCGAAGTCGAATTCAAGCGGCTCGATCAATCCGGTGGTCTGATCGCCGGAGGGTTGGGAAGGCTTCATCGGAACTATTGCTCCTCGGGGCGTCGATCGAGCAAGCCTGCCTGATTGGCCGCTTGTGTTCGAGTCAACCGCCTCCCTATGTACGTTCGACACGCACAGGCAGTTCTTGGTTCGGTATCGAATGATGCTGATTTGCATCCCGATCTCCCGAACGGAATGCCCCGTTTTTAACGAAGTTGCATTGTGCATCTGTCGTGCCGTGATTGCGGAACGCCCAGATCGACGCGGCCGCAGGGCGTTTGTGGTCGTTCACTAGGCAGGGAGATAATCGCGCCTGACCGCGCGGCGGCCACGCAACTTTGTCTTGCAACGATTCGTAGAAAACAGGAAGATGACGTTGGCGTTGCGGGGAACGAGTTTCCCCAAGGCGCCGTCGCCGCGGGCGGTCAGGCCAGGGAACGGATTAAGGCCAGAGGCGTTGCCATGAAGCTGTCCAGTTCAGTTAGCTATGCCCTCGGCATCCTGTTGCAGGTCCACGTCAAAGGGCAGGAAGGTCCCACGACGGCGGCTACCATCGCAGCGGGCTGCAAGTTTCCCCCCCGCTTTCTGTATCGCATTTTGCGACGCCTGGTCGATGCCAAACTCTTGACCGGCGTGTCCGGCCCCGGCGGCGGGTACGGATTGGCCCGCAAGCCGCGCCGCATCAGCCTGCTTGACATTGTGGCCGCCATCGATGGCCCGCAAGAAACCGCGCAGTTGATGCCGGTGTGCCCTAATCATCGTGTTCCCATGCGGCTGGTCAATCAGGCCAATGCACGCATCAGCCGGCAGGCATCCCGGGAGCTGGCCAAGGTCAATCTCGATCGGCTGATTCGGGCACTTCCCAAATCCAAGCCGAAGCCGAAGAAAAAGCCTGCAGCCAAACGCGGATAGCACGCGAACGGAGGCCGTACGCCGGAATCGGTGTTAGAATGCAGGCCGGACTTGCTTCGCGCGGGAAACTGGCCTGACGCTGACACGTGATTCTGGACGCTTCGCATAAGAAATGGGTTCGGGGCTGTGCTTTGCTGGCCCTTATTGCCACGAGCATCTACGCGCTGCAAGCCTGGGGGCTTTCGCCCGTGGCATCGTCCGGCGGCAGCGTGGTGGGACTCTGGTTCGGAATCGTCGGCACGGGGCTGTTGGGGTTCGCCGGACTGTTGCCGCTGCGTAAATGCTATCCCCTGGCCCGTCTGGGCAGCGCTCAAAGCTGGCTGCGGGCACACATCTGGTTCAGCCTGTTGGGTTCTTATCTGATTCTGCTGCACAGCGCCTTCCGCTGGCGGGGCACGATCGAACAGTGGCTGATGCTGATGTTGTGTTCCCTGGTGCTCAGCGGGATCTGGGGTCTCGTGGCTCAACATCTGTTGACGCGGCAACTTACCCTGCAAGTCCCGCACGAGACCTTTTACGAAAACCTG
>JBGTDH010000342.1:0-16156 GCA_041748435.1 Pirellulales bacterium | reverse complement strand
CGCCGCAAGGGCGGCGAGACCGGCGTGGCCTCCGTGCGCGCCGTTTCGGGCGACGCCATCTGGGAAGCGGAGCGGCAGGGGCTCTGGTCGCGGCCGCTTCTGGAAGCGGCGCTGGCGCGGCAACCGAAGCTCAAGCCGGGGACGCTGGAAAAACTGCTGCGTCCCAACGCGGCCTTCTACTTGATCGAATATCGCGACGGATTAAAAGCCACCGTAGCCATGGCCACGGGCATTTCAGACGGATTCTCCTTCGCTGCGAAGCTGAAGGAGAAACCAGAGCCGCTATCGACCTACTTCCATCTGCCGGAAGGCGCCCCCTTCGCCCACTTCGGCGTCTTGCTCCGGGCCATCGAACATATGATCCACACAGGCCAGCCGGCGTACCCGGTCGAGCGCACCCTGCTGGCCACGGGAATTCTCGATACCGCCATGCACAGCCTGGTCGAAGGCCAGAAGCGCCGCGAGACACCGTATCTGGACGTGCGCTATTCACCGTCAGCTTGGCCGTTCGCACCGGGTCAGCCGCCTGCTTGACTTTTCCCTCCCGCATGGCAGGGCCAGTTCATTCAGGCCCTTGAACAAGAATACGCGCACGCGGAATGCTTGGCATAACGGAGTTCCGAAGTAAGTGTACGGTTGCCGCGATCGGTACAATCATCTTCATGATCCGCGCCGAGCAAACGAGGCAACGAGCCTTTCTTTCCGTGGGATTGCTGTTGTTCGCGGGTTTGGTCGCCTACAGCAACAGCCTGGATGGGGCATTTGTCTTCGACGACGAAATCGCGATCGTCAAGAACGAGTCCCTGCGCTCCCTCTGGCCTCTTCACGCTGTGCTGCGACCGCCTCGCGACGGCTCCCCTGTCGAAGCGCGGCCCCTCGTGAATCTCTCCCTGGCAATCAATTACGCTTGGGGAGGCCTGCAGACCCGCGGCTACCACGTAGCCAACCTGGCCATCCATTTGCTCGCGGGCATCGCCCTGTTCGGATGCGTTCGTCGCACGTTGCTGCTGCCTCGGGTTCCCGTTGGGTTTCGGCAGGCTTCCCTGGGCCTGTCCCTAACCTGTGCCCTGCTGTGGATCGTTCATCCGTTGCAAACAGAGTCCGTGGCCTACACGTCCCAACGAGCGGAATCCCTGGTTGGATTGTTCTATCTCACGACGATGTACTGTTCGATTCGAGCGGCGTCCCTCGGGCGGTGGTGGGGCGCCGCGGCGGTTGCGGCGTGCGCGCTGGGGATGGCGTCGAAGGAAGTCATGGTTTCGGCGCCTTTAATGGTCGTGCTCTACGACCGCGCCTTTCTCTTCGATTCCTTTGCCTCCGCCTTTCGCCAACGGCGCTGGCTCTACCTCGCCTTGGCGGCCACCTGGTTGTTGCTCTTGATGTTGGTGTTGCCCTCAGCGACCCGCAGCGGCTCCGCAGGTTGGGGGCAAGGCATTGGGGTCTGGCATTATCTGCTGACGCAGGCCCATGCCATCGTGCGATACCTTCAACTCTGCGTATGGCCGGATAAGCTCGTGTTGGATTACGACACCACGCTGGTGCGGAACCCGATCGAAGTCGCTCCCCAGGCAGCCCTCATTCTATTGCTGATTTCCGCCACAATCTGGTGTTGGCCAAGACGACCGTGGGCCGGCTTCCTGGGAACCTGGTTCTTCGCGACGCTGGCGCCCACGTCGAGCTTTGTGCCAATTGTGACGCAAACCATGGCCGAGCATCGCATGTACTTGCCCCTCGCGCCGGTTGTGATCCTCTTGGTGGTGGGCGCGTATGCTGCCTGGCAACGCGCCCAAGCGGGCCGCGGCAATCAACGGGTGCCCCTGCCGCTGGTGTTGGCCGTGGCCTTGGCGGCCATTCTTCTCGCCGGGCGCACGGTGGTTCGCAACCGCGATTATCGCACCCAGTTCTCGGCCTGGGAGGCAAATCTACGAGATTGGCCGTCCAGCCAGCGGCCTCGCCTCGCTTTGGCCGACAGGCTCATGGCGCAGGGCGAGGCGCCCGCGGCGATCAGGCTCTACACCGAGGCGCTCCAGTGGCAACCGCACAAAGCCGACATCTATAACGCGCGCGGCGTGGCCCGGAGCCAAATCGGCGACTTTGAAGGCGCCATTGCCGACCACACCAAGGCCATCGAACTTCAACCCGATTGGCTGGCATTTAACAACCGAGGCTTGGCGCACCGTGGGTTGGGTCGTTTCCAACTGGCCGTGAACGATCATTCCCAGGCCATCCAACTCAACCCTCAATACGCTCTGGCTTACTATGCGCGGGCCATCGCTCTGCGTGAGCTTCGCCAGCCCCAAAAGGCCCTGGCGGACCTCAATTCCGCCATTCAATTGAAATCCGATTTACCCGAGGCCTATCATGACCGTGGAGCCCTGCATCAGGTGGCGGGTGACAATAGCGCTGCGCTGCGGGATTACACGCAAGCAATCCGCTTCGCGCCCAACGCGGCGCTGCCGCGGGTAAACCGGGGACGGCTCCATCAGCAACTGGGGCGGTTAGAGCAAGCCGAAGCCGACTTCACCCAAGCCTTGGCGCGCAACCCTCAAGAGGGCGAGGCGTATCTTTTGCGTGCAGCTTGCTACTTGGACCTGGGGCGGCTGGAACTCGCGCGCCGCGATCTGATGGCTGCCCAGAGCCTGGGCTTTCATCCCAGCGCGGAATTGGGGGACAAGTTTAAGCGCGCCACCCAACCGTCAAACATTAACCCGGCGCGTTAGCGAGGGAGGACCATGCCTGTTCGTCGTGGAGGCAGTCGCTCGGGAGGCTGGTCAGGCACGTTGCATTGTTGTGCCCTGGGCTTCGCCCTCATCGCGACCGTGCTTCTGGTCTATGGCCCCATCGTGCGGAACGATTTCGTTAACTGGGACGACGATCTTCACATTACTTACAATCCGCATTTCAACCCCGTCTCGCTGGGCAACACGTTCCAATTCTGGCGTCAACCGTATTACGGGCTGTACATTCCCGTTAGCTACACATTCTTTGCTGCCGAGGCTTGGTTGGCCACGCTCCCGCCCGATGCCGAGGGCCGGCCGCAGTTTGCCCCCAGCGTCTTTCATGCCGGCAGCCTGCTACTGCACGGTGCTTGCGCATTGCTGGTTTTTGTGCTTCTACGACGCCTGATAACCAATGATTGGGCGGCTCTGGCCGGTGCTCTGCTCTTCGCCTTGCACCCTCTACAGGCAGAATCCGTGGCGTGGGCCTCGGAAACACGTGGCTTGTTGGCCGCGATGTTTTCTCTCCTGGCACTCTGGGCCTGGACCTTGTTCTCGAAAGACCCCACCCGACGGCGATGGCGCCTCTATGGGCTGGCAACCCTGGCTTTCGCACTGGCGCTGCTCTCCAAACCCTCCGCGGCGGCAACGCCTCTCGTGGCCGCCGTCCTCAGCCTGGCCTGGTATCGCCACGGGTGGCGCCAAACCGCGCTGTCGCTGGCTCCCTGGGTGCTGATCGTCGTCCTGATCTCGCTTCTCACGCAGCATCTGCAATCCAAAACGCCCATGCTCTATGTGCCCCCCGGGTGGGCACGGCCCCTCATCGCCTCCGATGCGCTCGCCTTTTACCTTGGGAAGCTTTTTGTGCCGCACGGGCTGATCGCGCACTACGACCGCGGGCCGCAGGCCGTCATGCAACGCGCGATGTTTCCGTGGATCTGGATCGTCCCCACCATCCTCGCCGCGGCGCTCTGGTGGCGTCCTCGAAAGGAGTTTCTCACCGGCGCCGGCCTTTTCGTAGCCGGACTTCTGCCCGTGCTGGGGCTGGTCCCCTTTGCCTACCAAGACTATTCCACCGTCGCCGATCGTTACGCCTACCTGGCTCTGCTGGGGCCCGCCCTGCTCCTGGCAACTTGGCTCTCCAAACCCGAGCATGGCACGCTCAAAGCGGCAATCTCCGCACTGGCGCTCTTGCTCTGCGCGGGCCTGACCTATGCCCAGGTCCAGCGCTGGCGCAATTCGGAAACGCTGTTCGCGCACAATCTGGTCCATAACCCGCGCAGCGAAGTGGCGCGCGACAACTATGCCAGCTACCTGATCGCGAACAATCGACCCAGCGAGGCGCTCACCCTGAGCGAGCAATCGTTGCGGCTGGACCCAAGATCGTCCAAGGCACACAGCAATCTGGCGGCGGCTCTGGAAGCACTGAATCAGCCCCAGCGGGCACTCACGCATCGCCGGCTAGCGGTCGAGTGCGATCCCGCGCAGTCGCAAATGCACATCAACCTGGCCGATGCGTTGTCCCGTGGCGATCAAGCGTCGGAGGCGGAGGCGGCTTATCGTGAGGCCTTGAGGCTCGAGCCAGAAGCGCTCGTCGCGCGCTACAATCTGGGCATCCTGCTCCAGGCCCAGGGCCGGCACACCGAAGCGGCTGCCGAGTTCCAACACGTGATCGAGCGTCATCCGGACGACTACCGCGCTCGCATGAATCTCGGTCTGGCACTGGTTCGCAGCGGTCGCTTGAATAACGGAGCAGCACATTTCCAATTCCTGGTCGACACCACGGGCGACCTGGCAGCCCGAGTGCAATTGGCCGAGGCTTATGTTTCCCAAGATCAGATGCCCGCGGCGATGTTGCAATACCGCGAGGCCTTGCGCGAGCCCTCCGCTTCCTGGCCGCAGATTGCGGGCCGCGTCGCCTGGCTCCTAGCCACGCATCCTGATTCGACCGTGCGCGATGGCCGCCAAGCGCTCGTTCTGGCTCAGGAGGCGTGCCGGCAGACAAACAATCAGCGCGCCGATCTGCTGCGCGCCTGGGCCGCCGCTCTCGCAGAGACTGCCGACTTCGGCACTGCGCAAGAAAAAACTCGGGTGGCGGAGAGAATCGCCAACAGTCAAGCCAATGCTCAACTCGTTGAAAACCTTCGGGGTGACTTGGATCTCTATCGCGCCGGCCAACCCGTCCGCGCGCCCCCCTGACTCTTGTTCATCCTTCAGGCTTCTCTTCCCGCCCCCACGTTGGAAGTAAATCATCGGAATCTTCCCCACAACGGGAAAATGCAAATTAATTACTTGCAAAGATGGCACGCTGGTCGGTATGTTACCAGATAAGCGCCCACCACGGTCTTGGCGCTGGTGTTCTACGTGTTTCCGTTACGTTGTGTTCTTGTCATCTTTCCATTTTCTTCCAGGAGGAGTCTGTATGTTTCAGTACATGAGGTCCAGACGAGGTTTTACCCTCGTCGAACTGCTGGTGGTAATTGCCATTATCGGTATCTTGATTGCCCTGCTTCTGCCAGCCGTTCAGGCCGCCCGCGAGGCTGCCCGTCGCACCCAGTGCAACAACAATCTGAAGCAAATCGGCCTTGGCGTCCAGAACTTTCACGACATCCGTCAGGAAATCGTCCCAGGCTGGCTGACCCGGGACACCAGTGCCACGGGCGCTGGCACGGCACCGGGCAGCGCCCTGAACCGCCCCGCGTGGACCCTGCTGATCCTGCCGTTCATGGAGCAGCAGAACGTGTACGACTTGGCCTCGCTGCAGACGGAAATCCAAGTCGGTGGGGCCAACACAGCCCACGGCACACTACGCAGCACTTCGATTGCTACTTACTTCTGCCCGTCGCGGCGTACGCCTCCGGCCATGAACATCGCTGGCACGGGACATGTCGCCAACTTGTGCAGCGTTGGTGACTATGCGGCCGTGTCTTATGGCTGCGGCCAGAGCAGCACCGGCACTCCGTCCGCAACTCCACGGATCGGCACCGGCGTCGCTGCGCCTCCCGGTTCCACCACCAACGCCGGCCAACCGCGCACCTGGGACGGCGCCATCATGGTGTGCCGTGCGTTTAATGCCCTCACCGTACCGAATGCAGCTTCCATTAATGGTTTCCAGCAAGGTACGCTCGGTGGTCGCGAGTATCGTTCGATGACTAGTTTTGCCAGCGTATTGGACGGCCTGAGCAACACGGCTTTTGTGGGTGAGAAGGCGGTTCATAAAGATCGCCTTGGAAACCCCACGCCGAACGAGTTGAATGGCGATGGCCAGTATTACTACGCGAATGCCGCCACCACCAACAGTCCCCCCAATGGTCACGCTGGTGTGGCCGCGTTCATGCGCCGCTTGTGCATCACCAATGTGAATGCCCTCGACGCCGACCGCATGATTGCTCTGAAGCCGACGGGCGATACCACGGCGCAGAATCAACCCCGCGGCCGATTTGGAAGCTGGCACCCTGGCATCTCACTGTTCTTGTTAGGGGATGGCAGCGTGCGCCAAGTCAACAATGCCACATCCAATGTGGCGATGTCACGATTCGGCACTCGCAACGACCGTTTCACGTTCGACCTGCCGTAGTGTCCGCCTGTTAAACTGTGTTGGTACGTAACACCACCGCCGGCCCCTTTTGATGGGCCGGCGGTGGATTTTGTCTTTGTCGGTCAGGAAGATTCTCTTGCGAAGGATTTGCAACATGGAATGCCAGGTTCATCGGGCGATCGCATTCTCGTTGGCCGTTGTTGTGTTGGGCGCGATCGGCTGTAGTGACACCGGGAAGGCCAAGACGCAGAAAGTCTCCGGCAAAGTGACCTCCGCCGATGGTGCTCCCGTCAAAGGCGCCAGTGTCTCGTTTGCGGCGTCCAGCAAGGGCTTCCAATCGACCGGCACCACCGGGGACGATGGCATGTACCAGCTCTCCACCTTCGGCGAGAACGACGGCGCCCCCGAGGGCGAATACGCAATCACGGTCTTGGACTCTACTGGCGCGAACATGCCCGTGGAGGGCAAGTATGCCGCGACGGTGGTGGCAGGCGGTAATACGATCGACATCAAAGTAAAGGCGCCTGCTCCCGGCACAGCCCCGCCGGCCACGGAACAGGGCGCCGCACCCTAGTGTTCGTAGTCCCGCCTTGAGGCGGTTCTTCCGGCTGAAGCCGGTACTACGAACTAAACGTATTGTGCCTCTTCAGGGGAGGTTCTCGCATGAAATCCTACCAATGCTCTGGTTCCTTGGTTACGGTCACGTTGTTGTTTGTTGGCAGTTTCTTCTGCCTGGGCTGCGCCAAAGTGGAGGACGCCGCCAAGAGCGCTGCGGAAAGCGCCAAGCAGGCCGTAGCCAACCAGATGGATGGCAAGTCTCCCAAAGCCAATGCTTCCGGGCAGTCTAAGGCCCCGGATGCCAGCGCCCCGCAGGCGGCCCCGCCGCGAGTGGACCAGGAGCGGGTCTTAAGCTCGATTCTGGCGCTCAAAGGCGCCGAGATCACGGACGAGAAACTCGCCGCGCTCGCAGCCCTCGACGCATCGCATCGGGAGTCTGTCTTATCGCTGGACCTGACGGAGTCGCCCGTGACGGCAGAGGGCGTGAAGCAGCTGGCCGCACTGCCCAATTTGACCGAACTGATTGCGCCGAGCCTCGCTCCGGAAGGGGTGGCCGCGTTGGGTGACCTAAGTTCAATCCGCGTCCTTTCCCTTAACTACGCCGGATCGCTCACGGATGCCGACCTGCCCGCGCTCACGAAGCTGCCGAACCTGGAGAGACTACTGCTACGTTCCGTGCAGGTTTCCGACGAGGGGCTGAAGACGATTGCCCAAATGAAGTCGCTTAAGTATGTCGATCTGGGGAACAACGGCCTGATTACCGGGCCGGGCTTGGCCGCGCTGGCCGGGATGGAATCTCTCGAGGGCATTGGCCTGAACGCCAACGCAGGCCGCCCGGATCTGGGCGTGGGGATCCTGGCCTTGGCCAAGATTCGCCAGCTCAAGGAGTTGGATATTTCTACTTGCCAAGTCACCGACTCGAACCTGGCCGTCTTGAAGTCGTGGCCCGAGTTGCGGAGCTTGTTCTGCAACAACAATCCCATTACCGATTCCGCCATGGTGTTTATCAAGCCGCTGAATCTGGTGGATTTGGATCTCCGCAACACGCAGATCACCGAGCAGGGAGTTAACCAGATCGGCTCCCGGCAACTCCAACGCCTGTGGCTGAGTGTGATGACGGATCAGGCCATGCCGGTCCTCAAACGCTTTCCCGACTTGCGCGAGCTGTATGTGGCGGGGGCAGCGATTTCCGATGTGGGAATTGTGCAACTGAAGGGGCTGAAGAACCTGCGGATCCTGGACATCTCGAAGACACAAGTTGGGGATAGGGGCCTTGGCAGTCTCACCGGCTTGCGGAGCCTGAGGTCGATCTATCTCGAAGGAACGAGTGTTACGCCCGCTGGCGTGGATGCCCTGCGCGACGCGCTTCCCGACTTGACCGTTGTTGACGCCGGAGAGTGATCGTGCCGGATTGGTCGTATGACGAAGTCCCGCCGGTTGCCCCCCGATTCGGACCCGCCTGAACGGACCGCACCCGATCGACGCGTGTGGTGGAGCGTGCTGCTCCTGGTGGGCGCGCTAGCGATCGTGTTCCGCCCGATCTGCTCCCATCAGTTCGTCAGCTTCGACGATCTGTTGCATCTGCATAATAATCCCCACCTGAACCCACCCTCCTGGTCGGGCCTGGCGAATCTCTGGCGACGTCCCTACAAGCACGAGTACGTGCCCCTCAGCTACACGCTCTACGCTTTAGAAGCCCGGTTGGCCCGCCTGCCCTCCGGCGAGTCTGGCGAAGAGTCGCTGGTTGCCGGAGTCTTTCATGCGGGAAGCCTGATCCTGCACACGGCCGCCACGTTGGCCGTATTTACCCTGTTGCGGCTGCTGTTTGCAAACCAATGGGGGGCAACCGCCGGCGCGCTGCTGTTCGGGCTGCACCCCCTGCAGGTGGAGGCCGTGGCCTGGGTCTCGGAAACCCGCGGACTGTTGGCTGGCCTGCTGGCCCTGTGCGCCTTGGTGCTCTACGTTCGTTTCGCGAATACGCAACTTGGACCAGTGCGATCGCCGACGGGAAAAGCATTCCGGGGACGCGGAAGCTACGCCGGGGCGTGGGCCTGTTACCTGTTGGGGCTGCTAGCCAAGAGCTCCGCCGTGGTGACCCCGCTGATCGCGCTGTTGCTGGATGTAGGGGCGCTGCGCCGCACTTGGCGCACCGCACTGTGGTGCTTGATGCCCTGGCTGGCGCTGGCGGGAATCTTTGCCGTCATCATGATGGGGGAGCAGGGGAGCTCCCAACTTGAGTTTGTCGCTCCGATCTGGGCACGACCCCTCCTCGCCGCAGACGCTTTGCTCTTCTATGCAGGCAAATTCCTGCTGCCAATGGAGCTGGCCGTGCATTACGATCGAGCGCCGGCAACAGTCATGAGCTCTCCCTGGTTTTGGACGGCCTGGATACCAATCGCGATCGCAATCTGCCTGCTGTGGCGTTTTCGTCACTGGCGCTGGTTGTGGCTGTCGGTGGGCGTGTTTGCGGCGGGGTTGGCGCCCGTGTTGGGCTTCGTGCCGTTTCTGTTCCAGAACTACTCCACGGTGGCCGACCGCTACGTTTACCTAGCGATGTTGGGACCGGCCCTGGGCACGGCCGCGCTGCTGACGCGGTGCCGGTCAAGATACCTGGCGATTGGCTGCGGGATCCTGCTGGGAGTTTATGCCCTCTTGAGTTGGTTCCAGGTTGCCCATTGGCGAGACAGCTTTACGTTGTATGAACAGGCGCTGCGGGTGAATCCTCGCAGTCACCTGGCGCACAATAATTTGGCGGCCGACTACATTCGCGCCAGCAATTATGCGGCGGCCCTGCCGCATGCGGAAGCAGTCGTGGCGCTGCAGCCGAGATCGTTGGAGGCCCCCATGTTGCGGGCGCTGGCCCTGTCGGGCCTGGGACGCACTGCGGAAGCAATCGAGGCGTATCAAAAGATCGTGATCGAGTTTCCACGGGAATCGGTCCCGCGCATCAATCTGGCGGTGCTGCTGTATCGCGCCGGACGCGCGGACGAGGCGATTGCCGAGTACCGGCAGGCTTTGAGTCTTAACGCGGCGGATTGGCCGCTGATTGCCGACCGGCTCGCGCGGTTATTGGCAACGCATCCGGATGCGACCGTTCGCAATGGCGAGGAAGCGCTGCGCTACGCAACCGCCGCTTGCCGGCAGACCGGGTACTCCGTGCCGGAGTTGCTGGGGACTCTCGCGGCCGCGTTGGCGGAGAATCGCCGATTTACCGAAGCGGAGAAAGTGGTGGGTCAAGCTCTCGCGCTCGCCCTCGGTCCGGAGAAAGAATCGCTGCGGTCTGAATTGGAGGAGCAACGAGTTCTCTACCGCCAGCAACAGCCTCTTCGAGATACTAACCCGACGCGTTAGCGAGGGAGCGCTTGAGTTGACGCTTTTTTGCCGCACTCCCTCGCTAACGCGTCGGGTTAATCTCGCCCGGTTCGATTTGATAGACAAAGATTGAGCGGCCAACGACGGCCTTCGGCCGGAACGCGTTAAGCCACTGCCACGCGCCGGGTCGCACGGAAATCGGTTCGATTCCGGCATAGGTGATCGCATAGGCGTAGCCGGCGAGATAGTTTGCACTGATCGCATAGACGCCGGGTTCGGGCTGCGTGGGAGGCAGCGTGTAGTCGATCCCGTACAACGCAGGATCGACGTGGCCGAAATAGGCCAGGCCGATCTTGCCCAGCCCCTGGGAGTCCAGATACGTCTTGAGCTGTCCCAGATCCTGGCCCCAATCCAGATTGGAATCGAGCAACTGATGGCGGTTGTGTTCGGGTCCACCCGCCATCTCGTTGAAGTAGCTCAGGTGATGCGGCGTGGCGCGGGCCCAGGTGGCGACCTGCCACACCAGCAGCAATGCCAGGAGGTATCGTCCCGCGCGGTGCTGCACGAGTTGGGTCGCACCGCGCCCAGTGAGCAAGATCAAAAGCGGCATCGCCGGCAAGAGATAGCGAATGCCATAGTTGATCGTGTATTGAAACGAAAGAACGTAAAGCACCAACAGAGGCGGGAGGACAAGCCAGGCATTGTCGCGCCAATTCTGGCGATCACGCACCACGCAGACCGCGGCGATCAGGAGCATCGCCAAAAGCGGAACCGTGAACTTCAACCCCATCGCAACCAAATAGTAGGAACGCCAACCGGTGGGAGACCACCGATCCAGCAAGAACGAAGGCTCGCCCGCCGCGGTGTCGCCCGTCTTGAGCAGCATGCCCTCCATCATCGCCTTCGGTAGTGGAAAGCCCTGGAAGAGATACGCGGCCTCGATTGCCAGCCAGCCGAAAAAGCCGATCAGCAGCATCCCCAGGAAGAACTTCGAGCGTATCCCCTCGCGCCAGTTCCAGCGAATTCCGCACAGCATCGGGATCAGGGGAAATGTAAACACAGCCGAGAATTTGGCCGCCACCGCCAATCCGAGTGCAACTCCCGCCAGGGCGGCTAGCCAGGCCCTCCGCTGCTCGCTCCACATCCACAAAAGCAGGAAGCCCGCGAGGGAGAGCGCCGTGACGCCGAGATCGAGCGTGGCGACGGCGCTGTGCGCTAACACGGTCGGGCAAGTGCAATAGAACAGCAAGCACATCAAGGCGACCCAGGCGGAAAAGAGGCGGCGCGCCCACAACCACAGCACGATGCCGCCAGAGAGTCCGACCACGACATTCATCAGTCGGCTGAGCCAAAACAGATCGAGATACCGCGGCGCGTTGAGCTGCATGAAGCGGGTGCCGTAGATCCACGGCCACCACCCCTCGCCATCGCCGCGCCATTGTGGTTCCTCGGGAAGCTGCACGTCGGTCGCCAGAAGCGGCAAGGTCAACAGCATTTTCATCAACGGGGGGCCACGGCGATCGATTTCGAAGCGGCCCGTGCGCCAATAATGCAACCCCATCGGCACGTAGGCGAACTCGTCGACGGTAGGTGTGTGAATCCTTGCCTCGAGTATTCCCGCGAGCGCAAAGATCGACAGCAGAGTCGCGACAAGGATCCCTGATCGCAACGGCGTAAGCGCGAAGGACGAGCCTTGCCTGCGGTGCATGCCGTTATCTTAACACGCAACGAACTCACTCGCTGGTGTGCAGGCCGCACTCGGTTTTGGCGGTGCCGCTCCAGCGGCCGGCACGTTCGTCTTCGCCGAACATCACGGCGCGCGTGCAAGGTTGGCAACCGATGCTCAGATAGCCCTGGTCGTGCAGCGGGTTGTACGGCACGTCCTCGTCGGTAATCAGCTTCCAGACGTCCTTCTTGGTCCAATTGGCCAAGGGGCTGATCTTCACAAGGTTGAACTTGCGATCCCAGCCGACGATCGATGCCGTGGCCCGATCCGGACTCTGATCCCGCCGGATCCCGCTCATCCAGGCCTTCCAGCCCACGGCCGCCTGCTGCAACACTTTGATCTTTCGATCCAGGCAGCATTGATCCGGGTTGGTCTTGTACAAGGGACCGCGATGCTGGGCTTCGTACTGGGCGACCGTCGTTTCGGGCTGCTTCAATTCCACCAGCATGCCATAACGCTGATGAATGCGGTCTCGCAACTCCAGCGTTTCCTGGAACTGATAGCCGGTGTCCAGGTTAAACAGATGCACCTTGCGCTCGATGCCGGCTAGCATGTGGATGATGACGCACCCTTCCGGTCCAAACGCCGTGGCCATCGTGAGCTTGGGGAAGTAATTCTCCACGGCCCATTGCAAGACTTCTTGCGGCGTGGCGCCCTCCAAGGCCTGGCTGTGCCGCCGCAATTCGTCCAGATGCTCGGGACTGCCCTGCGGCAGCGTATGCAGCGGATCGTCGAAGATGCGCATGGCGGGAACAGACGGTTGGGTAACTGCAACCCTACGGGTAGCGGCATTGGTCATCGGAGCCATCCGGCTGGGCGTCAACAAGTTTCGAGAATGATACGAATGTTGCTTACCTAAGTCAACTATAGGTCGCCATCTAGCCAATATCGACGCTCTAGCACGCGATTCTTCAACCTGTGCCAATCGATCCGCCAGAAGCGGTCCGGCAGAGAAACGTCGCAAGTCTTTTGCAGATAAGGTTTACAGGAATGTACTTGACGGCAACGCCCGGCGGCGGAATGATCTGGGCTTACCTAGTGCGTGAAATGATGAAATGAAATGAAACGCAATTTAATACAACTCTGGCCGGAGTAGCGTATGGCGGAGCGAGCCTATCTGGCGGTCGATCTGGGTGCGTCCGGGGGCCGAGTGGTGGCCGGACTGTTCGACGGCGCACGCTTGCGGATCGAGGAAGTGCATCGCTTTGGCAATGGTCCCGTTCATGTTGGGCCGCGAAGCTATTGGGACTTGTTGGGCCTGTGGACCCATGTGCTCGATGGCCTGCGGTCTGCCCGCAGCCGCTTGGGCGGACAGATCGTGAGCGTGGGCGTTGACACCTGGGGTGTTGATTTTGCGCTGTTGGGCCGCGGCGGCGAACTGTTGGGTAATCCCCGCCATTATCGAGATCATCACACCGACGGGATTCTTGAGCGGGCGCTGGCCATCGTGCCGCGGGAGGAGATCTTCGCCGCCACCGGTTTGCAGTTCATGCAGTTCAACACCCTGTACCAATTGCTGGCCCTGCGGCTGGCAAACTCGCCCCTGTTGGACATGGCCGAGCGTTTCTTGATGATTCCCGATCTGTTTAACTGGCTCCTGACGGGTGTACAGGCCAATGAGTTCACCAATGCCACCACCACGCAGTTCTTCGACCCGGCAGCCGGACAGTGGGCGACCGGTCTGCTCGATCGGTTCCAGATTCCTACCCGCATGCTGGGCGAAGTCATTCCACCGGGCACTGATTTAGGCCCGCCCGCCGCACATGTGGCCCGAGAAACCGGCTTGGGCGATGTGCAAGTGATCGCTCCCGGCACGCACGACACGGCCAGCGCCGTGCTGGCGGTTCCGGCCGAGGGAGCGTCCCCTTGGTGCTACATCAGCTCCGGCACGTGGAGCTTGATGGGCGTAGAGACGCCGCGGCCGGTGATCAACGATCTTTGCCGGCAGCTCAATTTCACCAATGAAGGCGGCGTGGCCGGCAGTATTCGTCTCTTGAAGAATATCACGGGCTTGTGGCTGCTCCAGGAATGCCGCCGCGTGTGGGCCGTGGAAGGTCGCGATTGGAGCTGGGAGCAGTTGAACCAACTCTGTGATGCTGCTTTGCCCTTGCAAGCGTTTATCAATCCGGACGATGCGGCGTTTATGGCCCCGGCCAACATGCCGCAAGCGATTCGCGAATACTGCCGCCGGACTGCGCAAACGCCGCCGGCCGACGAAGGCGCCGTCATCCGCTGCGCGCTGGAGAGCCTCGCGCTCAAGTGCCGCCTGGTTTTGGAGTGGCTCGAGAAACTTGTGGGCGGCCGCCTGGAGACGATTCACATTGTGGGAGGCGGGACCCAGAATGGTCGTTTGTGTCAATCGATCGCCAATTCCTGCGGGCGCCGCGTCCTGGCCGGACCGATCGAAGCCACGGCCCTGGGAAACATTGCCATGCAGGCGATTGCGCTGGGAGACATGTCTTCCGTACCGCAGGCCCGCGAAGTCATTCGCCGTAGTTTTCAAGTCGATGAGTATCAACCCACGGACGCGGCTGCGTGGGACGCTGCGTTCGTTCAATTCCAGACCTTTTGCCGATAGCTCGCTCCCTCATCAACCAGAAAAACAGCCATGATTAACGTCGGGATCGCAGGCATTGGGTTTATGGGCATGATCCATTACCTGGCCTATCAGAAGACGGGCCAGGCGCGCGTGGCGGCGCTGTGCTCGCGGGATGAAACGAAGCTGGCGGGAGATTGGCGCGGCATCAAGGGGAATTTCGGACCGCCGGGCGCGATGATGGATCTCTCCGGCGTTGCTGCGTATCGCGAGTTGCGGCAGATGCTGGCCGATCCACAGATCGATCTGATCGACATTTGCCTGCCCCCCGATCTGCATGCCGATGTGGCCGTGGCCGCGCTCAAGACGGGCAAGCATGTGCTGTGCGAAAAGCCGATCGCGCTGACTACCGCCGAAGCGCAGCGGATGGTCAAGGCCGCCACATCGAGCGGCAAGCAGTTGCTCATCGGCCACGTGCTGCCGTTCTTCCCCGAGTACGCCTGGGCCTACGAGGCCATCACCAGCGGACGTTATGGCAAGTTTCTCGGCGGGCATTTCAAACGCATCATCTCCGATCCGAGCTGGCTGAAGGATTTCTTCAACCCGCACAAGGTGGGCGGCCCGGTCGTCGATCTGCACATTCACGATGCCCACTTTATTCGCCTGGTGTGCGGCATGCCCAAGGGGGTCTTCAGCCAGGGGCGGCTGCGCGGCGACGTCGTGGAGTATGTCGATACGCAATTCCTGTACGCGGATGGAACCCCCACCATCTCGGCCGCCAGCGGTGTGATCAACCAGCAGGGGCGGGCCTTCACGCACGCCTTCGAGATGCACCTGGAGCAGGCCACGTTGATGTACGATTTCTCGGTGATCGATGGCCAGCCGGTGCTTTCGATGCCGCTGACGGTGCTCACGGCGGATGGGCGCGTGGAGCGCCCGCAGCTTGGTTCGGGCGATCCGGTAGATGCGTTTGTGGCGGAACTGAGCGAAGTGTCCCGCTCGATCGCCAGCGGAACGGCCTCTCCCATCCTCGGCGGCGACCTCGCCCGCGACGCCCTGTTGCTCTGCCATCGCCAATGCCAATCGGTGGCCACGGGAAGACAAGCGAAGGTCTGACGAAGCGTCTGGCAATGGCCGATTTGGTAGGCGATGCTAAGATGCATCAAGTGAACAGTCACGGAGACGCTTTCTCGATGGCATCCGCGCCCGAAGATCAATCTGCCATAACCATGCCGGCGTCAGAAGTTTCCCCTGGATCGCCACGGGCGCGGCGTTGGCGGCTTCCCTTGGCGCTGTTCTTCTTGACCTGCGTGACCACATTCTGGGGTGGGGCGGCAGGCCCTAGCGCCTCGTTCCTCTTTTACTCGCCCACGGTAGTGCGAGAAGTCGTCGCTACGAATTGGGCTGCGGGATTGAAGTACATGGCCGCGGTCATGGCAATCCTGCTAGCTCATGAGATGGGGCATTTCTTGCTCACGTTGCGCCATCGTATCCCGGCAAGCTGGCCGTTCTTTATCCCTATGCCTACCTTCATTGGCACGATGGGCGCGGTCATTGGAATGCAGGCCTACAAGGCTAATCGTAAGCAGCTGTTCGACATCGGCATCGCGGGACCACTGGCGGGTCTGGTGCTCGCGATCCCGATCGCCTGGGTCGGAATTCAGCAGGCTCAAGTCGTGCCGGAGCCGGCACGGGTCACCGAAGGTCTACTTGTCTTAGACGATCCGCTTATCGTGGAACTCATGATTCGCTGGCTCCGTCCGGATGCC
>JBGTDH010000341.1:0-3067 GCA_041748435.1 Pirellulales bacterium | reverse complement strand
CGCTGGCGGGCACTAACCTGCTTCCCGCGCCCCGGCTGCTGTTCGCAATCCCCGGCGTGACACAGACCATGCGCGAGGGCGCGACGCCCAAACGCGTGCAGATCGATGTGACGGTCGATGCCAGCGTGGGTCCGGGCTTCTATCACGTGCGCGTCGCCAATGATACAGGAGTCTCGCCGCCGCTCGTCGTGCCGATCGACGCGCTGCCGCAAGTGCCGCACACAGAGACCATCGCCGCTTTGCCCGTGGCGCTGCATGGCACGATTACGGGAAGCGCGCTGTCTCGCACACGATTCGAGGGCAAGGCGGGCCAGCGGTTCGTGGCAGATATCGAAGCGAGGCGAATCGGTTCGGCGCTCAATCCTGTGGTGCGGCTGTACGATGCGAACCTGGTGCAGTTGGCGTATTCGCAAACCGCAGCCACTCTGGGAGGTGATGCACGTATTGATGTGGTGTTGCCCCGCGAGGGCAGATACACCGTGGAAGTGCATGACGCGGTGTTCCGCGCCGCGGCGTCCGGTTACTTCCGCTTAAAGCTGGGCGATCTGCACTACGCCGATCTGGCCTATCCGCTGGGCGTGCAGCAAGGCAGCCAGGGGATGCTTGAGTTTGCGTCGACGAATCTGCCCGCCGGAGCGAGTGTCAAATTCGATGCGGTGGTCGCATCGCCCGCGACTCCGCTAACCTGGCCCGCCATCGAGCGGATTGTTCCTGGGCGGCCCTGGGTCGTGGTCGACAAACTGGTCGAAGTCGTGGAGGGCGCAACGTCGGAACCGCGGCGGGCGCCCCTCGCGCTCAACGGCCGGCTCTCCCAAGCGAATGAGGAAGACCGCTTTACCGTGGAGGTCTCGCCAGGAATGAAGCTGCGGCTGGAGATGCTGGCGGCGCGGGCTGGCTCGCCCGTCGATGGCGTGCTGTTCGTGCGAAACACGGCCGGCGGGCAACTGGCCACCAGCGACGATCGTCCCGGCACCACCGATCCGGGTCTGGACTTCACCGTGCCGGCCGGAACGAATCAGATCGTGGTGGCGGTGAAAGATCTCCTCAATCGCGGCGGCAGGGAATTCATCTATCGAGTGGCGATCTACGATGGGGCGCAGCCGGACTTCGATCTCTCCGTGCAAGAAGACCGGATCGAGATTCCCCAAGGTGGCACGACTCTGGTGCGCGTGCAGGCCAAGCGCACGGCGTACAACGGGGCGATCCGCTTGAGCGTGACCGGCTTGCCCGAAGGCATAACGCTGCACGGGGCGCAGATTCCCGCCGGCGCCAACGACGCGTTGGTGAGCTTTACCGCTAGCGAGCTGTCACCCACCCAGATGTTGGTCCGAATGCTGGGCCAATCGGCGGATGGGAGCGTTGAGCGTGTGGCCGAGTTTTCCGAGAGCCCCGCCACGCGTTTGCAGCCGTGGCTGCGCACCGAGTTGGCTGCCGCCATCACCCCGCCGTCTCCGCTGCAAGTGGCCTGGGATGGTTCCGCGGAAGGCGTGCTGTCTCTGGGAGGCAGCCTGCTGGCCGACGTGCGCACCACGCGCCGCGGAAGTGCTGCGGGTCCCGTCCGTCTGGTGCTGATCGCCACGCAGACCATCCCCAAGAAGAATGTGAACAACCAGCAAGTGGACGATCTGGATCGCGCCCTGCGATTGGACGGCACGCCCACGATTGCGGCGGCCGACAATCAGACCTCGATCCGCGTGCTGGTGCCGGGTGATCTGCCGGTGGTCAGCTACGACCTGGCATTGCGGGCCGAGTTGCTCTCCGCCGACGGCAAGACCGTGATCGCCACGGCGCTTACCCCCGCGCGGCGGTTCCTGCCGATCAAACCGTCGTTCGCGCTGGAGTTGGCGGGAGATCCGAAGGTTGAAGCCCGCGCCGGCGCTGGCCCTAGCGGCAAGATCACGGGCAAGATCAAGCGCTCCGAAGGCTTCGATCAGAATGTCACGCTCACGCTAACCGGACTTCCCAAAGGAATTGTCTCACCGAAGCACGTGATCACCGGCGATCGGAGCGATTTCGAGTTTCCGGTGACGTTTGCCGTCGGCGTGCCGGCGGGCGATCTCAGCGGCATCAAGCTGGTAGCCTCCAGCCAACTGAATGCCAAGACCGTTGTAAAGGCTGATAACGAGATCGCGCTGGCGGTGACAGTTGCAGCGGGCGAGCCCATCACTCCCGAGGCGCCGCTGGCCGTGTTCGAAGATCAGGCGGAGTTCGTCTCGAGTCTGGGCAAAGAACCCGGCGCGATGTTGGCTCCCGATGTGAAGTATTCCGGGACCGCCTGCGTGCGCGTCAAACCCGATCAGCAAGGCAAGCCCACGCTGCCAGGATTGGAGGCCAAGATTCGCCAATATCCGGGGCCGGGCGAGTACCGTTACCTGCGGTTCGTGTGGCGCAAGGAAGGGGGCAAGAGCATCTGCTTGCAGCTCGGACACGATGGCAAGTTCGGTCCGACGGCCGGATCGCGGGCCAACTTCCGGTATCATGCCGGACCCGGCCCCGAATGCTTCGGCGCCAGCGAAGCCATCGACAACAAGATTCCCACCGAGTTCACGCTGGTCACGCGCGATCTGTTTGCCGACTTCGGCGAGTTCACGCTCACCGGCCTGGGCCTGGCGGCAATTGACGGCAACGCCGCCCTGTTCGACCACATTTATCTGGCCCGCCAGAGCGAGGATTTTTCCCTGGTGGCCCCCAAGTAACAGCCGGAGGCGCGCCACCGTTGCGAACGTGCGGCGCCCTAGAATGCCAGTGCCTCCGGCGCCTGGAGGAAGAGGGCCAACAACGGAGGATGCTGTTGATGCTGCCGCTTCATCTCGGCCCAGACCGTGGGGTGCGGCGCCCGCTGAATACCCCGCTTGAGTTGCGTCAGTTCATGGGGCGCCGCGCCGGCGTCCCGGCGCCGGAGATAGCCACCAGCCGCGCCCGAAAGCCACTGAGCGCGTTTTCCCGCGCTTCGATCAGGTAGTCCCGTTCATTCAATCGCAAGATACGAATGGTGTGGTCTGCCCGCACTTGCGCGATCGCGCCGGCGGTCGGCAGCGGCGTGAACTCGAAGGTGTCGCGCAGGTCA
>JBGTDH010000340.1:0-3739 GCA_041748435.1 Pirellulales bacterium | reverse complement strand
ACGGGTTGGCCTGCTGCTGGCACTGGCGCACCGGCCCGACCTGCTGGTGCTGGACGAGCCGAGCTCAGGGCTGGATCCCCTTGTGCGGCGAGACATTCTGGGGGCGATCATTCGCACCGTGGCGGAAGAGGGGCGCACGGTGTTGTTCTCGTCCCATCTGTTGGACGAAGTCGAGCGCGTGGCCGATCAGGTGGCCATGCTGCATGCCGGGCGACTGGTGCTGAGTTCGTCATTGGAGGACGTATTGACTGCGCACCGGCGCGTGACGCTGCACTTCGACGAGCCGCAGCCCGCGCAGTTGGCGCTGCCCGGCGCGCTATCCATCAGTGGCGAGGGGCGGCAATGGACGTGTCTCTGCAATGGCGAGTTGGAGCAGCTCCGGCAGGCGGCGGCCACCCGCGGCGGGCGTGTCGTGGAAGAAACGGGAGCGTCCTTGGAGGAAGTGTTTGTCGCCCGAGCGAAAGGTTAGGACCCCATGCAATCGATCGCACTTGCTTTAACGCACGATTATGTTCGCCGCAGCGCGTGGCCCACGGCGATGACGCTCCTGTATCAAGTGGGACTGCCCTGGGCCGGCCACGGCCTGATGTTATGGCACGGCCTGCGCCTGCCGGAGGACGAGGTTCGCGCCTTTCCGCTCTCGTTTGGTTTTCTGGTTTTGGCCATGTTCGGCGGATTGCTCATCGTGTTCTGCGGCCAGGGAGAGAACCGCTTTGGCATCGCCACAAAGCTGTACGTGTTGCCGATCGAGACGTGGCTGCTGGTGGGCTGCCGGATGCTGCAAGCTGCGCTCACCACCGCCGCACTGTATGTATTTGTCGCGGTGGCCTACTCTTTGTCATTCGGTCTGCATTGGCCGTTGCTAGGACCTGCATTGGCGCTGGCTGTGGTGGCGATGTGGACGCAGGCGTTTGCCTGGGCGCTGTTGCACTTCCGTGTACGGCGAGTGGTCGCCCTCGTCGGCGTCCTGGCGGCGTTGGGTTACTGGATCGCCCAACATTTCACAGTCGATTCGTTGCCCGCCGGCATGCAGCCTTGGGAAACATTCACGGTAGGCGATTTTCTGATGCTGTGCGGCTTTGGCGCTGCGGCCTTTGGAGTGAGCGTGCAGAGCGTCGCGCGGCATCGACGGGGAGATTGCGAGAGCTTCGCAACCTGGCTCACAAGCCTGGAACGCTATTGGCATGCGGCCTTCGTGCATCGCGAGCAGCGCTTCCCGTCTGCAAACGACGCTCTGTTCTGGATCGAGTGGTCGCGGCGCGGCATCGCGCTGCCGGCGTCGATGGCCTGCTTATTGCTCGTCGTGCCGCTGGCAGGTGCAGCCGGAGTGGCCTTGGGCTGGACGCGGCCGATCGAGGTCTTGGAAATTGAACTAGCCATGGCGCTGGCCGTATTTCCGCAGATCGCCTGCATTGTGGGCATGTTCCTGGGGCATCGCAACACCAACAACGCGCGGATGGAGTACGACAGCTTTGGCGCCACGCGCCCCGTGACCGATGCCGCTCTGTCTGCCGCGTTCTTGCGCAGCACGGCGCTGGCCGTGTTGAGCGGCTTTGGAGTCAGCCTGGCATTTTGTCTGATCACCGCCGGCTGGACTGCATGGCACGAAGGCGCCGACGCGCTGCTCTCGCTGAAGCATCAAAAGCTGCTGGCCGATTCCCCCTTGGGCTGGTGGGCCTTGCTCGTGGTGGTCGGGGCCTCCCTCGCGGCCAGTTGGATGTGTACGGGGCTAGGGGCTTCGATCGTGCTGGCCGGCCAGCCGCGTTTCACCGGATGGGCGATTGGGCTGCCCATCGGCGGATTCGTGCTGTGGATCCTCACGCTCAAATCGTTCGTTCCCGTTCCTTGGCAGAGCCTCGTGGCCGCGGTCGGCGCGGGCGTGTTCGGCCTGGCCTGCATCTCCGGCACGTTCTGGACATTCTCCCGAGCCCTGAAAAAACGTTTGACCATGCCGCGAACTGTCTGCCTCTCCGCCCTCGCATGGCTCGCGCTGTGCGGCCTGGCGGCGATCATTCTCACACTCGCGCCGCCCGTGACCAATCCACCCTCAACGGCAACCGAGCGTTGGCTGGCGCTGCCGCTTGTGCCCGGCCTGCTTGCACTCGTGTTCGCTCCCCTGGCCACCGCACCGCTAGCCCTGGCCTGGAACCGCCATCGCTGAGTCCTCTGTTTCATCCTTCATCCTTCATCCTTCATCCTTTCGTAATGCCGCCAGTCGCTGCTGGGCTTCTTCCGCCAACGGGCCCTGGGCGTGAGTATCGAGCACTTCGCGGTACAGCGTCGCGGCCTCCGCCTTCTGACCGATCTTCTCCAGTTCGCGGCCGCCTTCCAGGAGCGCCCGGCCGGCCAGGGCTCGATCGCCCGGATAAAGCAGGGGCACGCGCAAATACGCCAGCGCCGCCCGCGCGGGCTGATGTTTCGCAGCCCAAGCCGCTCCCAGCACATAATAGGGTCCGGCACGCAGGTTCTCCGGAATCTTCTCCACATCGGCGGCCCAATTGTCCACCTGGATGTCGCTGGCCGTGGCAAACGTCACGCGCCACATCTGTCCGCGAGCCAGCGCGGCCACGCGCACCTCCTGGCCAAACGAGAGAGACCGCAGCCGCTCCAGTGCGGCCGCTCGATGGGAAGTGGTGAGCAATTGGCTGGCGCCGATCAAGCTTCCCGCAGGGTCCGTCTCGCGAGACATCCACTGCTGGGCCGCCTGAACTACTGCCGCGGGCGTTTCTCGCGGCAGCCACACCAGCGGAATGCAATCGAAATAGGGCGTCCGCGGATCGCTCTGCACTAAGAGTGTGAAGAACTGCACCGCGGAAAGCGTGTCGCCGGCATCTTGCGAACAGCGGACCAGGTGCGACAGGATCTCGCGACGCACCCAACGGCGCTCTTCCTTCTCCAGCGCCTGGCGATAGCGGGCTATGGCTGCTTCCGGCTGACGCTCCCGCGCAAGCTTGTCTCCCGCCAGATGCTCGCTTAGTCGCGTCGTCTCGATGGCATGCACCCGCTCGGCCGGGAACGCGCGCTCGACGCCACCGGGCAGTTTCATCAGCAGCGTCTGACCGCTGTAGTCCAGCACCTCTCCGGTAAGACGAACTCGCGAGCGCGTGCCCTCTCCAATCGAAACGTGAACCACATCCTCCGCCGTGCAAGTGCTGGCGGTTAGCGCAAGGCAAAGTTGGGCCACGCGCAGCGGTCCGCCCCTACGGACCAGGCCGTCGCGGTTCGGCAGGTTTGCTGATATCGACATACGTGTAAGCGCCGCCGTTCTGGCGCGCGAGCCTCATCAAAAAGTTTTCGCCCAGCGACGGACCGTGTCCGAATTCAATGGTGTTGATTAATGTGCCCCGCCGGTTGCGGTTGGCAATCTTGGCCAGTTGCCCGCTGGTGAGCTCCGGCTGGTCGGCGTCGGTGAGAAAGAAGATCACATCCGGTGCTAGATTGAGCGCGGCCAGCAAGGCCGGCTCGTGCTCCGTGCCGCGATCGGCAATGATTCCATCCACAAACCGCTGCGCCTGCAGCTTGTTGGGAGCGTTGCCAAACACCAACTTGCCCGGCTGACCCGCCAAAGAGAACATGGTGGGCAAATCGTTATAGAAGATGATCTGAAACTGATGCGTCTCTCCCAGGCTTTCCAAGCTCGCCAGCAATTCTGCTTTGGCCCGGTTCAAGGCATTGCGTCCCGTGCCCCCCATGCTGGCCGAGCGATCGAACACGTACACGAACTTAAAGCCCTCTGCCG
>JBGTDH010000339.1:0-3522 GCA_041748435.1 Pirellulales bacterium | reverse complement strand
CGCCGTCGCTGGCACGTTTGAGTGGCAATTTGCAGCGGGAATGGCTGGTGGAGTGGCTGGTGGAGTGGCTGACGCAATCGCCGCATGGCCAGCCGGCCGATGCCGGGCTCGATCCGGTGCGGCGCATGCCGCAGTTCAAAGTCGACCCGACGCAGGCGGAGGCCATCGCGGATTATCTGCACATCGCGAACCCGGCAACCTTAAAAGAGGCTGCCGGTGATGCGATGCGTGGCGAGCGATTGTTTCTTACCACCGGCTGTCTGGCCTGTCATCAAGTCGGTGCGCTGGGGCGGCCGTCGCTATTTGGCGGCGGCGATCTCACCGCGATTGCCGCCAAGCGACCGGCCGATTTCTTCACCCGTTGGCTGGCCGATCCCGCGCAAATCAACGCGGCGCATCGCATGCCGGTGTTCAAGCTGACGGAGGAGGAGCGTGGTGATCTGGCCGCGTATTTGCAAGGGTTGAAGCCAGCAACGGCCGCTAAGCCGGCAAGCGGAGGCGACGCCGAGGGCTCGAAGATCGGTCGCGAGCTGGTGGTCGGGCATCGCTGCGGCGCGTGTCACGCACTGCCCGAAGAGAGCAAGCCTTCCCAGGTTGTGAGCCGTTTGCACCGCAACAGCGATTGGGATAAGAGCTGCCTCGCTGCCCCCCGTGCGGATCGTAGGCAGCCGGGCTACGGTCTGACCGATGCTCAGGTTAAGGCGGTGCAAACTTACTTCCGCGAGATCCGCGAGGATCGCGCGAGCCAGGCAAGCGAGAGTGCGTTCGTACTGCAAGAACGCAACTGCGTGGCCTGCCATGCCCGCGGACCGGAAGGGGGCATTGCCGCGCTGCTTCCGGGCGTGGTCGCGCGCGTGCCTGAATTGGCCACCGAGCTGCCGCTGCTCACGGCGCCCTCCCTGTTGGGTGTGGGAGACAAGCTGCACGAGGAGGCCTTGAGCGCGGCCATCAGCACGCGCGACGGCCCGCGGCGATCCTGGCTGGCCATCCGCATGCCGCGCTTTCCTCTGGCCGATGCAGAAATGAAATCGCTCGTTGCGCACTTTGTCCAGCACGATCGCATCCCGGACGGCGCTCCGCTGAAAGCCGTGTCTGGATTGCCGACGAAAAAGGAACTGCACACTTCCGGCAGCCGTCTTGTCACCGCCGATGGCTTTGGCTGCACAAGCTGCCACCAGATCGGCGAGTGGACGCCCAAGAAAGTGGCCTTCAATGCCCGCGGGACGGAACTCTCGCAGCTCGGGGATCGGCTTCGCAAGCCGTGGTTCGATCGCTGGGTCCGCAACCCGGCCCGCATTGTGCCGCGGATGGAGATGCCCTCCATCGTCACGCCGGCTCGCAAGATCCTGGACGAGAACCTCGAGCATCAACTGGCGGCTGTCTGGCACGTGCTCGATCAGAAAGACTTCACGCCTCCGGCCCCCAGCGCCATTCGCCTGGTGAACACCACCAACCGCCGCGGTTCCGGCGAGCCGGCGCAGGTGTTGACGGATGTGCTGGAAGCCGAGAACGAGGGGACAGGGGACAGGCGACAGGGGACAGCCGGAAAGGGGGCACAAGTTTTTGTGCGCCCGTTGTTGATCTCCTTGCCCAATCGGCACAATGTGCTGATCGATCAGGAGACCAACACACTGGCCGGCTGGTGGACCGGTGATGCCGCCCTGCAACGGACGCGCGGGAAATCGTGGTATTGGGAACCCTCCGGCACGCCCTTCTGGCCAATGACGAAATCCGCCGCCACCGACCTCTCGCTGCGCAGCGGCAAGCAGGTGCTGCTGCAAGAGCCGCACGGCCAGCACGCCGCCCCCTTCGACACCTTCGAGCACGTCCCCGACGGCATCCGCATCACGCAGCGCTTGCGGTTTCGCGACCCCAGCCAAACAGACGCAACACTACTCCACATCACACAAACCCTCACCGCGCTCTGGCCGGAAACCAGCCACTCCACCGGCTTCCGCCGCGTGCTGGAGATTCGCGGCCTGCCAAGTGACGCGCAACTGATTGTCCAACCGTTGCCCACGCAGAAGACCATCGCAACCCGCGACGGCCGCGGTTGGAGTCTCGCCGGTTCCGAAGATTGCCGCGTGCGGCTCGTTCGCTTGGAGGAAGCACAATTCCACGATGGCGACGACGCGGGCACGTTTGTCCTTGACGGAGCCCATCCCGAAAACTCGGTCATCTGCGAGCTCAACTACGAAAGCGCACGCCCCGTCGACCAGATCTTGCGTCTGCCGCCGTCGCCCGCCTTGCCGGCCTTGTCGCTAAGCGTCTCTCCGGGGTACGAAGCCATTCGCTTGCCGCTGGCCGAGGAAGAAATGCCCACCGCGCTGGCGTGGCGCGAAGATGGCACGCTGATCGTGTGTTCGCTGAAGGGTCGCGTCTCCCTGGCTCGCGACACTGATGGCGACGGTCTGGAAGATCAGATCATGCCGTTCAGTGATGAGCTGGCCGCCCCCTATGGCGCCGCGGCGCACGACGGGGCGATCGACGTGATTACGAAGTACGCCTTGCTGCGGCTATTTGATGAGAACCACGATGGCCGCGCCGAGCGCACGCAAGTCCTGGCCTCCGGCTGGGGGCATACGGCCGACTATCACGATTGGGCCGTCGGCCTGCCGCGCGACTCGCATGGCAATTATTATGTCGCGTTGCCCTGCCAGCAGGACGATCGCTCGCCGGCGGCTGCTCATCTCCGCGGTCGTGGCTTGAAGATTTCTCCCCGATCGCCCACGAGCGACAATCCCCAGCCGTACAGTATCGAGGCGTTCTGCGAAGGCTTGCGATTCCCCATGGGCCTGGCCAGGAACCAGCGCGGGCTGCTCTTCGCCACCGACAACCAAGGCAACTACAACCCCTTCAACGAGCTGAATCATCTCGTGCCCGGCCGCCATTACGGATTCATCAACAAGCTGGAGCAAAAGGCGGGCGAACGTCCGCCGCTCACGGCCCCGGCCGTCGATATTCCCCACCCGTGGACCCGCAGCGTCAACGGCGTCTGCTTTCTGGAGACGCCGCCGGCCGTGCGGGAGAAGCTTGGCCGCGGCGTGTTTGGCCCGCACGAGGGGCACCTCCTCGGCTGCGAGTACGATACGCGGCAGTTGGTGCGAATGAGCATCGAGCAGATCGGCGATACGTGGCAGGGAGCAATCTATCCGTTCACCGTTCCCCCCGCGGAAGGTCAGCAGCCGCTGCAAGGCCCGGTCTGTTGCGAAGTCTCTCCGGCCGGCGATCTGTACGTCGGCAGCATTCGCGACAGCGGCTGGGGAGGCGGGGCCAACGTCGGGTCAATCGCCCGGCTGCGTCCCGCGCGGGAGCTGCCCGCCGGAATCGCCGAAGTGCGCGCTCTCAAAAACGGCTTCACGATCGACTTCACGCAGCCCGTCGATGCTGCGTTGGGCGCGAAGCCGGCCAGCTATGCGGTGTCCAGTTATCGCCGCATCTCAACACCCGCCTACGGCGGCCCGGATGCAGATCGGCAAGCCCACGCGGTGCGCAGCGTGCGCCTCTCCGACGATCGCCGCC
>JBGTDH010000338.1:0-7972 GCA_041748435.1 Pirellulales bacterium | reverse complement strand
GGCGGCGTGCAGGAGATTCTCTACGCGGGCGCAGGGTTCCTGCTCGTGCGGCGCGAAGTGTATGCCGCCATCCAGCGGCGGCTGATGCTGCCGATGTGCAACGAGCGCTTCAGCCAACCCATGATTCCCTACTTCCAGCCGCTGGCCCATCCGGTCGAGGATGGCTACTGGTATCTGGCGGAAGACTATGCCTTCTGCCAGCGCGCCCGCGAGTGCGGCTACCGCATTCTGGCCGACACCACGTTCGCCTTTGGCACGTCGGCAACTACTCCTACAGTTGGGAAGACGCCGGCATCGATTTCCAGCGTCATGCGTCCTTCACGCTCAACTTCGCCGACAAGCCGCCCGAGGCCAGGTAGCCCTTTCGCCCCTCGTTGGGGTCCAACCTTCGGGCTTCGGGCAAGCTGCCGGAAAAGACAAAAAAGTTTCTTGTAATCCCCCCTTCCATCCGCTAGCTTCACGGGCACCGGGCACATTTCTCTCTTGCTTCCGGCGCAGATAGGGAGGGGCCGATGATCCTTTCCGATTGGTTGCGTTCTTTGCGCGCGCGATTAGGGTTCCAGCCCAAACGCAACAAACGGCCTCGCAAGCGCACCACGCACGCGCTGAAGTTCGAGTCGCTCGACCCGCGGCAAATGCTCGACGGCGCTTCCAACGACGCGCTCGTGGTCCAGATTCCCGATGTCCCCGTCGAGATGTTTGTCCTGGCCAACGACGATTCCGCCGGCGGCCAACTGGAGATCGTCGCCGTCACGCAGCCCAGCCTGGGAATCGTGAGCGTCGTGCAGGGAGACAGCGCCGCCACGCCCGCCACCTCAGATACGTTGCTCTTCACGCCGGCGGCAGGTTTCAGCGGCGCCGCCACGATCTCCTACACCGTGCAAGACGCGTTAGGCGCGCAGTCGACCGCCAGTGTGTCGATCACGATCGGCGGCAACGCCGCGCCGCCTGCTGCGGGCGGACCGGGGCTGCCCGGCGTCGCGTACCCGTTGCAGCGCGGACTCACGCTCGGCTCGGAAGTGGCCTTCACCAACACCGCGGTCGGCAACTACCGCTTGGTGCAAGCGAGTTCCACCGCGACGACGAGCGTCACGCCGGGTGAGAACGACATTGAGTTGACCACCGATCGCGAGACCGTTTGGACGCTGACGGTCGTTAGCGCGCAAGCCGCCGATGGAAGCTGGATTTACGAGGAAGCGCTCACGAGCACTTGGCAAACCGATGTCGTCGGCGATGACGGCTCGACATCCACACTCGCGGAAACCTACGGCTACGTCTTCTCAGGCTTCGGCGACGACCTCGGATCGGGCTATACGTTCACCGCCAGGGGCACCCAGACCGGCGCCGCGTCCTTCACCACCACCTGGGAAACAGACGAGAGCGGCGGCAGTGCCACCAACGCCTCCACGCGGTCTGCTTACTTTCAGGTCACGATCATCAACAACACGGCCCTTGATGGCACGGGTGCCGGCGCGAGCTTTGGGGACGGCTACTCCAACTCCTTGGTCACCGGCGCCGGGACGTATTGGCAGAATGCACTCGGCGGCAGCATCACGGGCACCCTCTCTTTGGGCAGCCACGATAACTATTCTTATTCCTTTAACACGTTGTCCAACCGCGACGAGGAACTGTGGACGACCACCGGGGCCAACACCGGAACCCTGGATGCCGAGGATAACGTCACCTATGTCGGCAGCGGCATCTATTCCAACTCCACGGAAACAGGCGCTGCCGGTCCCGGCGGCGTCATAACCGGCACGATCAACGAGCACGGCGCCTACACGTCGGGCCAACTCACGACAAGCGACGCCGCGCTCGATGCAGAAGGACTCTGGCAGCCCACGGGCGGCAGCGGCACGTCCTCCGCCGACGGCAATGCGCACTGGTCCTATGCGGGTAGCGGCACGTATGCCTATTCCACGGAAGGCGGCTCGGTGACCGGCACGCTCGCTGAAGACGGCAACCAGCACAGCACGTATCAATTCTCGAATACGTTAACGCTTGCCACCGATGGCACGTGGACCGAAACGAGTGGCCTCGGCCTCGTGACATCCGACGGCGCAACCAACTGGTCTTATGCCGGTGGTGGCGGCTATGCCTACGCAGGGCCGGATTTTTCGATCACCGGCACGATCGTCGAAAGCGGTAATGACAATGCAACCCATCATTCCTCGCGCAGTTCCCAAACTCACTTGGGCGGCGTCACGACGCAGGGCGGCACGGCCAGCAGCCAATCGGACGGCGCGCGTAACTTCTCCTACGCGGGAGGCGGGGCGTTCAGCGAATCTTCGGCGGGCAGTTCGATGGGCGGCACGCTCACCGAGAATGGACAGAACAACTCCAGCTATCTCATCACCAGCAATTCTGTGCTGGCCACCGATGGCACGTGGACCATTTCCGGCGTCAGTGGCACCACGGCCGACGGCAATAGCCATCACACCTACGTCGGCGCGGGCACGTACAAATTACGACACCACCGGAAGCGATGTCACCGGCACGCTGCAGCAAAACGGCGGAGATCATCTGACCTACGCCTATTCAACCAGCGGCGTGCTTGCGCCCGCGTCCACCAGCAGTGGCGGAGATCCGCCCGCGCCGGAGGCGCCGCCGTTTTTTGGAGAACATCGGCAGTATCGATCGGCCAGCCAGGAGTGGAGCGACACGCTCGATGACCTGCAGTGGAACACCACCGGCACGGGCACAACCACCGCCTGGGGAGATACGCACGCCTCCCACGTCGGCGCGGGCACGTACGGCTATGGCAACGGAAACGTCAGCGGCACGATTGACGAGAGCGGCGAGAACAACACCAGCTACCTGTTCGTCTCCCCAGCCACGTTGAATTCCGTTGGCGAGTGGGCCCGCACGGGCACGGGAACCACCACGGCCGACGGCTTCACCGATTGGTCCTACGCCGGTAGCGGCGTCTACAGCTACGCGGGACCCGGCTACTCGGGCAGCGGCACGGTTCTGGAAAGCGGCGGGCAAGGCACCAGCTACGACTTCACGGCTGGCTACATCTTCCTTCCCATCTCCGGGCCGGAAGTGACGCCGGAGGGAGGAACCTGGGCATCGGCCGCCGGCGGCGGCAGCAGAACGGCAGACGGCAACACGCATTGGACTTACCTGGGGGCGGGAAGCTACACCTATGCCGCCAGCGGAGCGACCATCACCGGCGCCACCACGGAAAGCGGCGGCGATCACACCGGATTCATCTTCACCACGACAACCACGCTCGATGCGCTGGGACAAAGCACGACCACCGGCACGGGAGATACTTCGGCCGACGGCGGAGATACGTTCACGTACGTCGGGGCGGGACCTTACAGCTACACCGCCGGCGGCGCAACGGTTCTCGGCACGATAACAGAGAACGGCTCGGACACCACGCTCTACGATTTCGGCACTACGTCCACGCTGGATGCGGCGGGCGATTGGACCACGACCGGCGGCGGTGGCACCACGCTTGTCGGGGCTAGCGCCTGGAGTTATTTCGGCGCGGGAACGTATTCCCACAGCACACTCCATAGCTCCGTCAGCGGCAACGTGGTGGAAAGCGGTTCGGACGGCGTGATGTACCAGGCCACCACCACCTCCAACCTGGATGCCGCGGGCGATTGGTCCACCACCGGCACGGCCAGCAGCCAGACGCTGGGCGCGACCATCTGGGCCTATCAGGGCGTTGGCAATTACGACTACCTCATCGCCGGCGGGTCCGTCAGTGGCACGACCATTGAAAGCGGCAACGACGCCACGAGCTACCTCTACGCCACCACCTCCACGCTCGATCCACTGAATGGCGAGTGGGACACTGTCGGCTCCGGCGGCAGCCTCTCCGGCGGAACGACGATGTTCAACTACATCGGAGCCGGCAGCTATTCTTACGACACCACCGGCGGCAGCGTCTCCGGCCTGATCACGGAAAACGGCACCGACAACTCCCTCTATAGCTTCTCCTTCAACACCAACTTGGCTGATGGCGTCTGGACTACGTTCGGCAACGGCGCCTCCAACACCATCGGCACGAACCAATCGACCTATCAGGGCGCCGGAGACTACGCCTATCCCACCACGGGCGGCAGCGTGGATGGCACGATTTCCGAGCACGGCCTGGAAAGCGGCAACTCCAGCACCTCCGTTAACTCCGTGCTCAACGATGGCGTCTGGACCAGCTTGGGCAATGCGAGCAACAACGGCCAGAGCCAGAGCTTCTGGTCCTACGAGGGAGACGGAGATTATTCTTACGACACCCGCGGCGGCGGCGTGGATGGCACGATCCAAGAACATGGCTTGGAGACGGGCTTCTCCACGTATGCCACCACCTCAGCGCTCGCGGCCGGCGAATGGACTTCCCACGGCGGCTCGACTCACAGCACGGAAGGCAATAGCGACTGGTCTTACGAGGGCGACGGCAACTACGGCTACTTCACCTTGGGCGGGTACGTCTCCGGAACGATCGACGAGAGCGGCGAGGAGAACGATGCCTACAACTCCACGATCAACTCCGCGCTCACGGCCGGAGTCTGGTCTTCCACCGGAACCGGCGGCGGCCACGGCGACGCCGTCAGTGATTGGTCCTACGACGGCGCGGGCAACTACGTCACTACCCTCCCCGACGGCCAGCTCATCGGCACGATCGGCGAAGGGGGCCACACGCACGACGAATCGACCTACAACACGACTTCCACACTGGCACATGACGTCTGGACCACCACCGGCACGGGCACCGTCGCCGGCGACGAAGCAACCGACTCCAGCTTCGACGGCCACGGCGACTACTTCCGCACCGACGGGCTAACCTTTGCGGTCGACGGCACGGTTGATGAAAGCGGCCACGACAATACCACCGGCGACTACACGGGCGCCTCAACGCTCGCCGCCGGGGCCTGGACCACGCTCCGCTCCGGAACCGACACCGCCGACACCGCCCGCGACTGGTCCTACGACGGCACGGGCACGCACTCGGGCACATTTCCTAGGAACGATGGTTTTCTCCACACCATCAACAGCACGTTCGATGAGAGCGGCGGTCGCGGCACTTCCGTGCAGGTCAACGAAACGTGGAGCGAGACGCCCGCCGGGCGCGCCAGCATCACGGTGCGGGACACGCAGAGCGATTCCGCCGGCAGCTACGACTTCGCAGCCGACGGCGTATTCGATTGGCACGACGCCGGTTATTACGGGATGTTCGACGTTAACTACACCAAGGATATGGGGGGCGATTTCAGCACCTGGAGCAACACGCAGACCATTATCGATCGCACCGCCGAAGGGACCGTCACGTCCAGTGGCTCCGGCGCCGGCGGTCACGATTCCAGCGGATCGTCCGACTATCACGGCGACGGCTTGCACACGTATCGGGCCTTGATTGGTCCCGACTTCTGGAACGTGTTCGCGGAGGACATTCACGACGAGTACGATTTCCAATCGTCCTGGTGGACCAACGACGCCGTCGACGGGGTGCATACGGAAGGGGACTCCCACACCGGTACGGCCAGCGGCTCTTGGGAGCGCGAAGCCGCGGCCGAGTATCCCATCCTTCTCGATATGCACCAGTATCGGGGCACCGAAGTCTTCGACCACGTGTTCGAGTCGTACGCCACCAGCGATGCTGGGGAAGGATTCGGCAGCGGCAATTACAGCGGTCAGGACGCCGATGGCGACCATTGGGTCAATTTCTGGCATCCCAATCTCGATCCCGGCGCCGGCGGCGCGTTTAGCGGCTTTGACATGGGCCCCGGATTCGCCCCCGGCCCCGCCGGCCCGAACGGTCCCGAAGTCGAGCCTCCCGTCTACTCGCCACCCCCCGATCCTCCCCCCGAACCGGAACCTGACCCCGAGCCGGTGCCCGATCCCGACCCTGAACCGGAACCAGAGCCTGATCCCGAACCGGACCCGGAACCCGAACCACCCCCGGCCCCGCCCACCGCGCCTCCGCCGCGCACGATGACCGGGCGGGCACCCACGACGTGGGACTTTATTACCAGTTCGTTCGCAGGCTACGGCGGCAACGTCGGCGGCACGCTGAAGGGCTATTTCTGGAACGGGCCGAAGAATATGGTGGTTGGCGTGGGGACGGCCGCGCTCAATAATATCATGCATCCGATCGACAGCGGCCTGGCGCTGGTCAGTGCGATCTCGCATCCCATCGTCACCGGCCAAGCGATCTACGATGACATCGTGGAGAAAACACAAACCTCGGAGGGCCAGGGCGAACTCGGCTTCGAAATCGCCACCACCGTCCTGACCTTCGGCCAAGCCGGCGCCGCAAACGCCACCGCCAAAAGCGCCCGCCTCGCCAGCGCCGTCGACAAAGCCAGCGACGCCGCGCGGTTGGTAGATAAGGCAGGGGACACGAGTCGTGTCTTAGGTGAAATGCGGACCGGCGGGCAGTGGCGTTGGGGCTATCAGAAACTAGCCAATTCGGACGCTGCGGCGGCGTACCAAGCAATTCGTGAGTCTACGACCGACGTTGCTGCTATTGGTCGCTACACTGGCTACAATCCAACTCGACTCCAGCGCATCAAAGACTACCTGTTTAAGAATCCCGAATGGACTGGCGCGGACGCAGAAATCGCGGCCGCTTGGCATCGCCTTCGTACAGGTCGAGGAACTGAAGTCGATAGGCTGTTACTAAAGCACGAGACGGCGGAGATGTTCCTTCGTCAGCGCTACGGCCTTGATTATTTAGACGCTCATCGCAGAGCTAATCGAAATTGGAACTGGGAACGAGCAATCGGAGAATGAGACGATGAAGTCTGACCGCATCTCACCTGTTCTTCACGGCGCAATCGAGCGTCTTTTCGATGATCCATCAGTTGGGTATGGCTCATTAGGGGCAGTCGGACCGGAGCCAAAAGAGTGGCGGGACCCTCCCTGCTCGACGGAGACCGACCCAATTGACAGAGCACATTCACTGCGAAGTCGACTTGAGGAATATGTCGTGCAGATGGCCGCCGAGCACCAGGAGCTTGGATCCAGCGAAGCAACGGACACGTTACGGATGCAAGCGGTCGGTATTCTGATCGCGCTGCGGGAGCTAGGTCGCCATTATCCCGAGTTAGAGCAGCCGGTTCGATGAGCCTGGAGCATCTGGCGCGCCTCCATTAGAGGACTAATTGCGATGCAGTATTTCAAGGATCACAACTTGTACAAAGTAGTGAGGGTTACGGGTCCAACTCATAACTACCTTGGCGTATCGTTTGGTGCGCCCGGGATCGATGAGGTTGCCGTCGAGCCGTTGAAGAAATCAGGCGAGGCGGGCGAGTCCGTGGACGAGGATGAACTAGTGCAAGCCGTGGCAGCCGGTGTTCGCCTCGCGAATGCCACCTTTGGCACAAGTTACCAGGTGGCCGGGATTCAATACATTCCTGCGGACGCTGCTATGTTCGATGTGTACTCAATGCTCGCCAACAAGATTGTAGAACGGATGCAACTCGCCGATGAGTACGATGGCGCTGATTGACGGCGCGCCCACACTCGGAACAACGGCTGCCAAGCTGCCGCCGGCGCCGCGGGAGCGATTTCGCACGGGAGCGCGAGTTCCGGACATGGGGAGACGCTGCTGGTGGATTACGGGCTTCCCGGCGGCACGCTGGGGCAGCACTTTGCCGGACACGCCGTCTACACCAAGACGGAATGGCTCCTGTTCCACGGAGAGGAAGTGGCCAACCGCTGGTACGGCCGTACGCCGCGCCGCGCGGGGACGATGTAGCGGGCCAGGTGCGAGGGCCATCGCTCCGAATGCGGCGAATTGTCGCCGCTTAAGAATTTCGGAGCAGGAGGGAGAGCGATCAACGGCTCAACGATCAGTTCTGCAAAACTTTCCACATCGCGCTTGCACCGCGGGCAACGGGCTCGCTAGGTTGAAAGTCTCGCGGAAACGGAACAACAGCTCAGTCTCACCTGAATCGGCATCTCGGAATTGTAACCCAATCGCATCCGGACGAAGTCGTGTCCGGACCGAGAGCCA